>NZ_JBHJWG010000038.1:0-86694 GCF_042266305.1 Kitasatospora sp. NPDC056076 | reverse complement strand
AGGCCGAGGCGGCGCGCGAACATGGCGGGCTCGTCAGGGTGTTCGGCGAGGTTCCGCTGAACGGCGGCGTCGATTTCAGCGGCGACCTGCTCGCGAACCTCGGTGGCGTGGTCGTCGAGGAGGCGCTCGACGCGGGCCTTGGCGTCGGCGTACTCGGGGCTGGCGGGGTCCTCGCCGGTGATGAGTTCGGCGAGGAGGGCGTCGCGGGCGGTCTGGGTGGTCATGGTGGTCTCCGTGGTGGGTGTGCGTGGCGGCCGGTGGGTACCGGCCGCCGGGGTGGGTCAGTTGTCCTTGGTCTTCTCCGGGGCCGAGACGACAGTGCCGGTGGGGTCCAGCACCATGGAGCCGTCGTTCAGGCCGTCGCGGATGTACTGAGCGCCGTACCGGGAACACCCGGAGGTGACGTTGCGGCTCGCCTCGGTGTCGAAGACTGCGAAGTAGCCGACGCCCACCTCTCGCACCACGTACCGGTCGCCTGCCTGCTCGGTGTCCTTCGGCGGCTCGATGGGGTCCGTGGCTCGTACTTCGGTGCGGTGCTCGATCACGCGGAAGTGTCGACGGGACCCCTCGATCAGGAATGCCTGCGCGCGACGGGTGGCGGCTTCCTCGCTGGCGTGGTCGCTGACGTAGGACCATGCGTCGGTGGTGTCCTTGCGGGACTGGAGCGTCCACGTGATCTCGGCTTTGACGATGGTCTTGTAGGCCGGCCGCTGGGGGCGTGCGGGTCGCGTCATCGGGGTGTGGTCAACGGTCTGTTCGGGGGCCGCGCCGTAGACCTCGAAGGACTCGCAGGGCTGGATCGGCTGCATGGAACGCTCGACGCGGGCGAGGTGGTCGTTCCATCGGGTTTCGCAGCTCGTGCAGAGGCGCCCGGAGATGTCCTCGGCGGCGTGCAGGCGGGCGTCCGGGTTGCGGGTGATGTTGCTGCGGCACGCAGCGACGAGTCGGCCGTCGGCGGCCGTCTTGAGCATGGCGTGGGCCAGGGTGCCGGTGTTGCTGTAGGCCCAGACGGCGAGCTCGTTGGTGGTTTCCATGGCGGTCTCCTTTGTGGGTGCTGCTCCGGCCTTGTGGGAACTATGTTGGCCAACTCTGTTCTCCTTGTCAACTCACTTGGCCTCTTGAGTTGGCCAACCCGTGTGTCACAATCCCTGCATGGACACCGCATCCCTCGACGCAGCCGCCCGGCGATACCAGGAAGCCGAAGTCGCGCTCGCCACTGCACGCCTCGCCCTCCAGGCCGAGGCCGTCGCGGCCCTCCGCGCCGGCACCAAGCAGGTCGACGTCGTCCGAGCCACCGGCTGGACCCGCGAGTACCTGCGCAAGCTGAGGAGCGCGGCCGACAAGCGCGACGCCGAGGCCGCCGAGAACTGACCCGCCCCACCCAGCAGCCGCCGGCCAGTGCCGCGCGGCGCTTTGTGCTGCCCGCATCCAGTGACGCCGGTCAAGGCCTGCTGACGCATCGTCGCCCTCCGTCGCGTGGCGGCCCTTCTGGGGCCTGCGGGTGTTCGGGTCGCGCTCTCCGGCGCCTGGGCCGTGCGCGGCCGTTGGTGGTCCGGTCCTGGCCGGGCACGGGGCCGTCAGGTGGCGGGTTGCTGACGGGCGATCTGGGCGTCGTCGGCGAGTCGGGCGTTGTGGGCCATCGCGGCACCCGCGGCCTCGCCGAAGCTGGGGTGCGGGGTGCCGAAGTGGGCGGGCCGGCGCTCGGCGCGGATCTGCTCGTTCTCGGCGGCGAGGCGCTGGATGTCCTCGGCGACGGCTTCGGCAGCGTCGAGGGCACTCTGGAGCTGTTCGGCGGCCTCGACGGCGCGGTCGCGACCGTGCTCGGTGATGTCGAGGTGCTCGCGGGCGGTGCTGGCGCGGGTCGTGGCGGAGTGCCAGGCGGCGCGGAGGCGCTCGTTCTCGGCGCGGAGTTGGGCGTTCTCCAGGGCGCGCTCGGCGATGTCGGCGGTTCGCTCGTCGAGGCGGTCCTCCAGCTGCCGGACCCGGGTGAGCAGGGCGGCCACGTCGTCGGTGTTGGGGTGGGTCTGGATGGCGTCGAGGTCGAGGGGCTGGTTCATCGGGTGGTCTCCTCGGCGTCGAGGTAGGTGCGCTGGTCGAGGGCCCAGGGCTGGTTGCTGCAGGCGGTGCAGGGGCGGCCGGTGGGCTCGCTGGCGCGGGTGCCGTGCTTGCCGCACGCGGTGATCACGATGTGGGCCTGGCGGCTGGGGCGGACGATGTGGTCGACGCGGCCACCGACCAGGGCGACGCGGTCGTCCTCGTAGCGGTCGCGGTACACGGTGCGGCTCATCGGCTGGTTTCCTCGGTGGCGCCGGCCGCGACCAGGACGGGCTCCTGCTGGCTGTCGGGTTCGGTGGTGGCCGCGGCGGTCAGGGCGGGGGCGGGCTTCCCGGCCTTGGCGCGGTCGTAGGCGGCGATGCCCCAGATGATCGCGTGGCAGCACCACACGTAGTGCCACGCCCAGTCCCGGACGTCCCACTCGGTGGACTCGAAGGTGAACGGCTCCTCGCGGCCGGGCCGGTACTCGAACTGGCGGACGCCGGCGAGGGCTTCGCCCTCGTCCTCGATGCACCAGGTGGGCAGCTCGCCGAGCAGTTCGTCGTCGAGCTCTTCGTGCAGGCCGGCCAGGTAATCGGCGGTGACGTCGCCGGACTCCGCAAGGGCGGCCAGGTCGTCGGCGATGTGCTGGCGGAGGAGTTCCTCGGAGTACTCGCGGACGCCAGCGTGCCGGTCGGCGGCGTCGAGCTTCTCCTCCCAGTACTGGAGGTTGGGGCCGCCGCCCCACGCCGAGCGGCGGAAGAAGTCGAGCATGTCCTGGGTGCGGCTGAACGTGTAGCTGCCCATGTCGCCCTTGATGGTCAGGGTGCCGGGCCAGGTGATCAGGTCGAACCAGTGCGAGCTGTCGCCGGGGGTGGCGTACCGCAGGTGTCGGTAGAGGCCGTCCTCGTGGAGGACGGTGAGCTGGTGCTTGGCGACGTCGAGGCGGAAGCGGGCGGCAACGCGCTGTTCGAGCGTGGGCTTCTTGGCGGTGGTCACGGTGGTCTCCTCAGGCAACGTCGCGGGTGACGGTGGTGAAGCCGCCGTGGATGGTAATGATCGAGATGAGGCCGGGCCGCTCGTAACGCCACTCGGCAACGTGGGCAAACGGGATGTCGCGGGCGATGAGCCGGAGCCGGGCCCAGATCGGCATGTCCGCGGGCGGGGTGGAGTTGAGCAGGACAGTCGGCATCGGGGTCTCCTCAGGCGGCGGGTTGGGTGGTCTGGTGGACGAGCCAGGCGTCGGCGCGGCTGGGGTGGCTGCCGGAGGCGAGGCGGCGGCCGGTGGGGGTCCGGCAGGGGGTGCCGGCCTTGGCGCGGCAGGTGGGGACGGGGCAGGGGATGGCCCACTCGGGCGGGCGGTCGCCGTGGCGACGCAGGCCCGGGGGCATCGGGGCGCCCATCACGCGGCCTGGCGGCGGCGGTCTCGTCCGGCCATGACGACGACGTCGGTCATCTCGGTGAGGCGGCTGACGATGCGGTCACCGAGGACGACGTTGAGCCCGGGGCCGAGGATCGCGCCGGTCTCCGAGTGGCGCGGCGCTTCGGTGGGGTAGTTCGAGGTGAAGATCGTCGGGCGGCATGCGTTGTAACGCTCGTTGATCAGCCGGTAGGTGATCTCCTCGACCCACTCGGATGCCTTGGCGGAGCCGAGGTCGTCGAGCAGGAGGAGCGGGATGCGGGCGAGCCGGTTGAGGCCGGTCTCGGTGCCCGCGTCGGATCCGCCAGGGCGGAGCCTGCCGTACATGTCGGCGGCGGTGGTAGCGATGATCTCGTAGCGGGCCGGGCCGGCTTCGGCGATCATCCGCAAGGCGGCCCATGCCTGGTGGGTCTTGCCGGTGCCGGTGGTACCGGTGAGGAGCAGGGAGCGGGCCTCGGTCGGGTTGGCGGCAACCTGCTCGGCCCAGGCGGCGATGGCGGGGTCGGTGACGATGCGGGCGTTGGCGTACCGGTTCGGGACAGCGTTGCCCCAGCGGGCGAGGGCGAACTCGGCGCGGGCGCGGTGGTGGTACTCGGGGTGGCCGGGCTGGTCGGGACTGGGGGTGTCGTCGACAGTGCCGCGGTCGGGGAGGTTGAGACCGCGGGCTTCGAGACGGGCCTGGAGGGCGGCCATGGCGGCGGCGGGGTTCATGCGCTGGGGCTCGGGCATCAGGAGGTCCAGCCGTTCTTGTACACGGACGGGTCGGGGTTGCTGTAGGGCTGCCAGTCGTTGCCGGAGACGGCGCGGAGCGGGGGTCGCTGGCCGGCGGCGGTGTCGGGCTCGTCGTCGTAGCAGCCCTTGTTGAGCCAGGTCGCCGGGTGCTTGGTGTACTGCGGGTCCTCGTTGGCGCGCTCTCGGGCGTAGGCGGTGGCGGCGTTGACGAGGTGCTGCGGATCGGCGCCGCGCTCAATGGCGGCGCACCACGCCTTCTTTGCTTCCTCGCGGGCCTTCTTCTTCGGGTAGACGAGCCAGAAGGCGCCGAACGCTTCGAGGTGGTGGTCGACTTTCGGCTTGGCGGGGGAAGGGGTAGCCGGGGCTCGGCCTTCGCGGCGGGGAGAGTCTTTATCTGTTGAGGGGTCTGAGGGGTATGAGGAGAAGGGGGGAGCCCCGGCTCCTTCTGAGTGAGCCGTGGCTCCTTCTGAATGAGCCCCTGCTCCCCCTTGCGGGTCCGAAGGGGTAGCCGTGGCTCCCTCTAGGGGTAGCCCGTGCTCCCCCTTGCCTCCGAAAGGGGGAGCCACGGCTACCCCTTCAAAGGGCGGAACGAGGAAGGTCATCCGGACGCCAGGTACTGCGTACAGCGCCCGTCCGTCCTTGCCCTTGCCGATCGGGATTCGGAACTCCCAGCCAGCCACGGCCAGCCGTTTCAGGGCGTTCCGCACCACGCTGGTGTCCTTCGCCCCGGCCCACCGGGCCAGATCCTCCAGGGCGGCCCAGGACTTGCGGGTCTCCTCGTTCGCGTCGTCCGCGATCTCCAAGGCCACGGCACGCTGGAGCCCGGTCACCTGCGGGCCCAGGGCCTCCCGCAGTTGGCGTCGCAGCTCGTAGCCCACGTGATCCTTCTTCCGGTCGTTCGGTCGGGGTTGGTGGCCTGGGGCGGGGGTTGCTGCCTCCCCGCCCCAGGCGGTCGGCGGGTCAGGTGAGGCTGTGGGCGAACACGCCACCGTGCTGCGTGATGACGGCATCGACGTCCATGACGACCTGGTAGGGCACCTTGCGGATGGACTCGACGCTGCCGGTCCAGTCGAGGGAGTCGGCGAGCAGGTAGTCCTCGGCGGCGAAGGTCGCGCGCTTGGCGCACGGCCAGCCGTAGGCCACGAGCCGGCCGCTGGCGTGGATCACCGCGTACGAGGTGTGCCGGCTGGACCAGGCGACGTAGAGCCCCGGGGTTCCGGTCGGGATGGCGGGGACGATGCGGGCTCGGGTGAGACCCGCGTGGGTGACGGGCACGGCGAGCGGAACGCGGTCGGCCAGGGTGGTCATCGAAGATCCTTCGGGTCGGGTGGCTCGGGGTGCCCGTTCTGCCGGGCGGGGGTGTGCTCTGCGCACCTGGCGCCGCAGGGGTAGGGCCGGGCGGGCTGCCCGCAGTGCTTGCGGACCGCGGGCAGCCACTGCTGGCAGGTCACGCCGGCTGGTCGAGGTCGAGAGCGGCCATCAGCAGGGCCTCGTCCGCTTCGCTGTGGGCCCGGCGGGCGATGTACCGGCGGGCCGCCGCCCGGGTCTCCTCGGGCAGCTCGGTCAGCGTCAGCGAGGCGCCGTACGACTCCGCCCGGTCCGCCGGATCCCTGTACCGGTTCGCCGTCATGCCGCCACCGATCCCACGCCGAGGATCGCCGGCACCGGCACCCCAGCCCTCTGGTGGGCCCTCTGAACCGCTTCCCACTGAATGCCCAGCCGGGTGGCGATGACCTGCCGGGTGCAGCCGTTCCGGGCCAACTCGGCGGTGTCCTCGATGATTGCCTGACGACGGTCTCCCGCAGACGGGGCCGAGTAGCGGCGGCCCTCCGGCGGTCCGGGCTGGGTGCCCGGGTCGTCGATGTTGGTGTTGAGCCAGCAGTTCGGTGCTGCCCAGTCCTGCCGCTCTGCCCAGGCCGCTGCCCGCCGCACGGACTCGGCCGGGACGTCGTGGCGCCGGGGGTCCTGGTCGCACAGGTCGTCGTACAACTCGGCGACCGCCGCCCGGGTGGACTCCTGTACCGTCTGTTGACGGGTGGACGCCATCGCCAGGGTGTGGCGGGCGACTCCCGACCGGTCGGCCAGGACCGACAACGGCCAGCCGATTGCCCGCAGGGCCTGCAGGCGGCGTGCCGTCCCCACCGACGGGACCAGGGCCTTCGGCGTGCCCGGCGACGGGTCGAACCGGATCGACAGCAGCAACTCGGCTCGCTCCGGCCGGATCCGTTCAGTGCGCGGCTTCGATCCAAGCGGCATCCGCAGCCGCCGCAGTTCCTCGACCAGGACACCCGAAACGCGGGCCATCTGCTCCCACGACATGCCCTGCGCGTGCAGGGCCTCCAGGTGTTCGCGCGCCGGGGTCGCGTCGACCAGGGGCTGCCAGGTGCCGTAGGCGCGCTTGCGGTAGCGGGTGCGCTGGTACGCGGCGTACGCGTCGCAGCAGGCCAGGCACTTGCAGCCGCGGTACTTGTAGCCGGTCACGGTGCCGTGCTTGAACGTGGCGGTCTTCATCGGGCCACCTCCTGCCGGGGGATGAGCGGCCAGTGGCCGTGGACACCGGAGGCGTCGCGGCTCTGCCGGGCCAGGTACTGCCGCAGGTTGTCGGCCTGCTCGGCCGCCCATCCGGTCTGGGCCGTGTGCAGGTCCGCCAGGGAGGCCTGGCCGATGGCCGGGTGGTGCTCGGCGATCGCGTACGCCACCTGCACGGCGGCCAGCGCGTCGGCCGCGGCCTCGTGCGCGCCGTCGAGGCGGACGCCGTAGTGCCCGCAGAGTGCCCCGAGGTTGCGCTTGCCGCGCCGGTACCGGTCGACCTGCCGGTCCAGGACCAGCGGGTCCACCACGACCGGCTCGCGGCCGGCCAGTTCGACGAGCGTGCGGTGCCCGTGACGCCGCAACTCCCGGTCCAGCATGGTGAAGTCGAACGGGGCGTTCATCGTCACAATCGGCGTGCCCTCAGCGATGTGCTCGGCCAGAGCCAGTGCGATCTCCAGCACCACCCGGGCCGCGGGCCGGCCGACGGCCAGGGCATGCGCCGTCGCGATGCCGTGCACCGCCGTGGCGGCCTCCGGGATCACCACCCCCGGCGCGGGAGCAACGATCCACCCGTACCGGGTCGGCGCCATCCAGCGGACCGCGTTGTCCTCGGGGTTCGTCCACCGCTGGGGGCCCACCCGCAGCACCGCGGCGGTCACGATCCGGTCGGATTCCAGGTCGAGGCCCGTGGATTCGAGGTCGAAGCCGGCCAGCGGCCGGTAGTGCCAGGGGCGACTCACTCCGCACCCCCAGAGGTCAGCTCCGGCAGCACCAGCCCGGCCAGCGCGCCGGACCGCCACGCCTCAGCAACCCGAGCGGGCCCAGCGGCCTCCCACGTCGTACGGGTATGGGCGGCACGCGGCTGCATCCGGACACCCGGCACGTCGTGCACCACACCGGTCTCCTGATCCACCCACTGCGGCACACCCGCGGCGGTCAGTTCCTTGAGCAGGGACTTCACGAACGCCTCGCGGACGGTGGTGACGAACTCGCGCTTGATCTGGTCGGGCCGGTTGTCCCGCACCCACTCCAGGAACGCCGCGTTGTCGACCACCTCGGCGGCCGGCTGCGGGGCCACCAACGTCACCTTTGCCACGACCGTGCCGTTCGGAAGCGTCGCCTCGATCCGGGTCGTGCCGTGCTCCTGGCGGGCCGCCTTCATGCCCGCGGCCTGCTCGGCCTTCGCGGCTTTGAGCTGCTCGCCGATCTCCTCGTACAGGGCCTGCAGTACGGCCGTCCGGCCTGCGGTCTCCTTGAGGGTCATGCCGCACCGACCAGCAGCTGGGTCATCTCGGCGAGCTGCTCGACCGACGCCTCGGCGATCGGCACGCCGTACGACTGCTTGAAGTCCTGCTCGATGGTGGCGGCGACGCCAGCGGTGAGCGCGGCACCGCGCAGGGCGTCCACGGCGACCGTCCGCCCGTCGTCCTCGACGACCTCGGCGTTGACCGGCCCAGCCGCCGCCTTCTTCCGGCCGACCTCAGCGATCTGCTCCAGGTACGTGTCGTACGAGCCGAAGGCCTTGGCTTCCTGCCAGATCCGGCGCACCTCATCGGCCGTTGTCGCCTGGTAGGCCTCGTGCAGGAAGTCGCGCTGCTCGACCGGTTCGGCCTGTACCGCCCGCAACGGCTGCACCGGCGCCTCAACCGGGTTGCCGTCCTGGTCGACGTACGCACCCAATTCTTCCGGCGTGTAGATCGTTCCCTGCAGAATCTCCGAGCACGCCGACCGGG
This sequence comes from Kitasatospora sp. NPDC056076, assembly GCF_042266305.1. Lineage (NCBI taxonomy): Bacteria > Bacillati > Actinomycetota > Actinomycetes > Kitasatosporales > Streptomycetaceae > Kitasatospora > Kitasatospora sp. NPDC056076. The sequence goes on along the minus strand of NZ_JBHJWG010000038.1, from coordinate 78,243 downwards.
CCGCCTCCGTGATCGCACGAGCCCGCAGCATCGCCGCCGGGAACTGCTTCCACGTGTCCTTCCCGGTCAGCTTCGCGGCCTGCGCCCGGTCGATGGTCCACACGGCCCGGAACTCGAAGTCCGGGTCGTCGGATCGGATGATCACCACCTCGGCCCGCTTGTCGTCGCCGGTCACCCGGAGCTTGTGGCCGGCCCGTCGTACGAGACCCGCGATCAGGTCCGCGCTGGCGGTGGGCTTGCCGTTGATGACGTGGATGGACTGGACGGCGGTCATCGGGTCGACGCCCAGCGTCTGGCCGTAGGCGATGGCCCACAGGAGGTTCGCCGGCTGGTTCTGGTACTGGCGCGGGAGGAGGCTCGACTGGGCGAGGGCCTTCGCGTAGTCCATCTGCGCGGCGAGTACGTTCGGCTGGAACGTGGCGGGCAGGTTGGTCATCGGTCGTTCTCCGTGCGGGAGTTCGGGAGGGGGCAGATCAGCCAGCCGCGGCCGTCGGGCCGGACCAGCTCCAGGGCCCGGAAGGGCCAGTCGCAGCGGCGCACGCGCAGGGCGGCGAGAGCGCGAAGGCGGCGGATCACCGGCCGTCCTCCTCGACGCGGAAGGTCGCGTAGGGCACCCGCTCCATCTCGGAGGCTCGGATCGACTGCACCCGCTTGCGGGCGGACCAGTCGAACCACCCCAGCAGCCCGAACCCGACGGCCGAGACGACGATCACGAAGGCGAGCATCACGCCACCTCCCCGCGGTGCTGGTGCGGGAACGCGATGACCTCGGGCGCCTCGGCAGCCTCACGCCGGGCCGACATCGTCAACGCCGCCGCCGCGGCCAGCTCGTCCGCGAGCCGGTACGCGTCCACGTGCGTCAACTCGACCTCGGCCTCGTCGAACTGCAGGTCCGCCTCGACGTCCTCGACTGCGGCGTCCCACGCCGGCCCGCCCTCGTCGACCACCGCCGCCAGGGCGTCCAGTGCCTCGACCACCCGCTGCCGCGAGTCACCCCACGCCTCCGCCAGCGTCCGCAACGTCCCGTACCGGACCCCACGGTCCTGGAGGACCACGTGCATCCACATCGGGTCGATGTGGGCATGCAGCATGCCGTCCTGGGCGCTCATCGACCCTCTCCCGTCAGCCGGTTGTGCTCGTCCTCGTACTGGCGGGCGACCGCCTCGGTCCACTCATCGGGGGCACCGTGGTCGTCGATGAACTGGCCCATCAACAGCAGCTCCGGGTCGGCCTCCAGCCAGTTCTCACCCGCCCCCGCAGCAGCGGCCTTCTCCTCCGGCGAGTACTCGGCCATCACGCGCTCACCTCGACACCCAGCAGCAGCTCCAAGCCCTGCACCTGCAGGCGGGCGACGTACAGCTCGTGCATCAGGCCCTCGATCGTCGCGTGCATGGAGCCGAACAGGTGCGCGGCTTCGATCGAGTTCATGAATCGGCCCGGACGGGCCTGCAGAGCGTTCGCACGGTCCACCACCGTCTGGGCCCGTACGATCAGCGACCCCTCCAACAGGCCGGCCTCCAAGGCCTCCTGCAGCGACATCACCTGCAGCGCACTCACCGGGCACCGCCCGTCCGCGCCGCGAACTCGGCCACCAGGGCCTCCGTCGAGGGCGACCACGCCGGCAACTCCGGCAACGGCCCGTACAGCACCACGTCCAGCGCGTCCAACCACGGGTCCTCGAACACCAACAGCGCCACCGGCATCGCGATCTCCGCGAGCAGGGCGTCCAACAGCGTGTCCAGCTCCGACTCGTTGGTCTCCGCGGCCCGGACCGGGGTATCGGTCTCCGGGAAGTGGTAGGGCATGATGGACACAGGTCCACCTCTCCTTCTTGTTCTTGGTGTGGTGGTGGGCCGCTGGGCCTTCGCGGGCGGCATCCGGGCGCAATCCGGGTGACTGCCGGGCGGGGGCCCGACCCTTTTCTGGGCTGCTTCAGGCGGCGCGACGGCGACCGCGGGTGGCCGGGTCAACCTCACCGGCCTGCTGGATCGCGAACACGTGGTCCAGGCGGAAACAGATCTTTCCGGCAACCTTGGTGTGCGGGATGCGCTTGTTGTACGCGGCGTCCTTCAACGTCCGGACGGTGTACGGCAGGAGCTTCATCTCGATCACCTCCTCCGGCGTGTAGAGCCGGAGCCGGTCCGCTGCGGAGAGCGCGGGAGGCTCGACCAGCACGGTCACGGCTGTTCCTCTCGGTTGATGGCGGCTACGGGCACCGTCAGCGCCGCGGCAATGCGCCGAAGCGTCTCCTCGCTGGCTCCGGATAGGCCCCTCTCCAAGCGGGAGAGGAACCCGACGTCCCGGCCAGTTCTGGCGGCGACCTCACGAAGGCTCAAGTATTGAGACCTCCGTATGGCCCTGATTGCGGTGCCGTTCGGTGTCACGAGAAGAGAACACCACACTGAGCCTCAACTTTCAAGGCTCCTGGCTACATGGTGGCCACACTTTTCACCGGTGATAGTTGAGGCCTTGCGGGCGTATGAGGCCTCTGATGCAACACTTTCGAGGTTGGCTTGAGCCTTAAGCGCAGCTCAAAAGGCTTGATCCGGTCGTCGGAGTTGCATGAACATGGGGCATTATGGGGCCATGGACAGAGACTGGGGCCGCCTCGGACGCGCCATGAAGGCGGCGCGGGTGGATTGCGGCATGACTCAAGACGACCTCGCCAGGGTCGTCGGCGTGGGCCTGTCGACAGTCCAGACCCTGGAGAGGGGCTCGCGCTCGTACGCCAAGGTCAACGCGACTCACAAGGCCATCGCCAAGGCCGTTGGCTGGACCGAGGACAGCATCGAGGCCGTGCTAGCCGGCGGCAATCCGACCGTTCGCGGGTGGCACGGCGACACCAAGCCGGGTGACATCGAGGACGGCGAAGTCGACGAGCTTCTCGATGACCTGACTGAGCGGGTGCGGGCAGCCCTGCTCGGCGGAAAGGTTGCCGACGCGACGGCGATCGAGCTCGACAGTGAGGACGAGGGCAAGGTGGTGTTGCTTTGGAAGCGAGGCGAGCAGCAGAACCTCACCCCCGGGCAGCAGCGGAAGCTGGAGAAGAAGTTCAGCCGGCTGCAGAGGGCCGCGCACGAGATCTTCTCTGAGGACGCAGAGTAAGTCGACAATCACAAGACACGCCCGCAAACCCGTGCGCATATGCCAACCGTGTGACACGATTCCGCTACCTGAGTGAGGGGGGTCACCCAACCAGGTAGGGGGAGCGACCCTTGCGGATCGAGCGCGTACCGGAAATCCCCCACGACGGCCTAGCCGTCGTCCGACGGAAGGCCGGCACGCCGGTGGTCCTGCTGAACGCCCGCCTCGTCACCGAGGCCCAAGCGCACCAGCTCGGCCGGCGGCTCCGTGAAGACCCGGACTTCCTAAGGGCGTTCGGCGGCGAGGCTGACGTGTAGCACCACTCTTGGCGCGGCGGGGCATGCGGGACGGCAGGCCCCGCCTGCCAAGACAAGGGAGGTGCACCTTGGCGTACGGCGAGAAGGTTTACAAAGTCCGCAACGGCAAGAAGACCAAGCAGTACAGCTGGAGAGCGAAGTTCCTACTGCCCGACGGGATCAACTACGGCAGTGCATCGGGGTTCGCCACCGAGAAGACGGCCAAGGAGTACGGGCAGGAGCAAGAGGCCGCCATTCGGGCCGGCCGCTGGGTGGACCCGAAGCTGAGCGGCACGCACTTCGGAGTGTTCGCTGCCGAGTTCATGAAGGCACGACCGAAGCGTGGTCAGACCGTCGACACGCGTTGGAAGCAGCTGACGGGGCACATCTTCCCGCGGTGGCAGTATGTGCCGTTGCGTGACATCAACTGGTTTGCCGTCGACTCGTGGCAGCTCAACGAGCTACAGGTCGACGACGTGACCAAGGGGCATGTCGTATCGCTGATGTCGACCATTCTCACAGCGGCGGTGGATGCGAGACACCTCCTGGTCAACCCGCTGATGGGGCGTCGGCGAACGAAGCCGGTCATGGTCCTTGGCGCGGTGCCGAAGCGCGTTGACGAGTCGAAGTGGCACCCGCCAGCTGCCGTCATTCAGACCGCGGAGCGACTCGGTTGGGCCGACGGTTTCCAGTTGTTGTCCGCGGCCTTCACTGGCATCAACTGGGGTGAGGGGCAGGGTCTGGACCGCACGCACGTCCTGGAGCGTCGGCAGCTTGACGACGACGGCTCGGCGTGGACGTGCCCGATACTGCGAGTCGTTCAAGAGGTGGCCGAGTACGAGCAGCGTGGACCGGGCGGGGAGAAGCTTGGAACGGTGCTGGCCCTGGAGCCGCTCAAGAACGAGCATCGGATCCGGGACGTCGACCTACCGCCCTTCCTGGCAGGGCTGTGGCGGCACCGGGCCGAGGTGTGGGAGAACGACTACCTGCTGTCGACTGAGAGTGGGTCGTGGTGGCGCCGCGGGAACTGGGGCAAGGTCCTGCGGCCGGCAGCGGACGGACGTCCGGCTCGGGCTCGGAGGCAGGGGGCGGCTGAACGGGTCGCCTGGGAGCCGCTTGCGCCTGGTCTGACGATGCGGGGGGCCAGACACACGCACGACACGCTGCAGGAACAGATCATGGTCGCGGCGTCACTTGCGTATGAGCAGGCCGGACACAAGCCGTCTGGGATCAAGGGCGTCTATCAGCACCCGACGGTGCGGATGCGACGGCACCGCCTGGATGGCTTGCAGGAGGTCTTCGTACGGGCCATGCTGAGCTTGGGGAAGGAGACCCTGTGGGGCATCCCGGTGAATCTGGAGCTCTCGCAGAAATGATCACCGAAATTTCCCCCAAACGATCTTCTCTTCGCTGTCTGAGGGAACATCACCGCTGGTCGGCAGCTTGCAGAGCAGCTGATAGCCCGGTCCTCCTAAAGCCGGTGTCGCAGGTTCGAATCCTGCCTGGGGCACATTCAGAACCGCAGTTCGCAGGCCCTCCGCCCACCCCGGGCGGAGGGCCTGCGGCGTTCCCGTCCCTCCGCTCCCCGGGCCCTCCGGCACCGTCCCCTCGGGGCCGGGTCAGCGGAGCGGACCGTCCAACTCGCTCTCCTCCAGCGGTTCGTCGGCCCGCGGCATGCGGACGGACGGCACGATGACCCGCTGGACCCTGGGCCTGGTGCGCCAGTTGACCCGTCGGACGTCCCGGGCCAGGGCGCCCGGCCGCCAGAGTTCGATCACTGCCGTCACGACGCCCAGGACGGCGCCGGCGGCCAGCCAGCCGGCCAGTACGTCGCTGGGCCAGTGCACCCCGAGGGCGGTCCTGGTCCAGCCGATGGTCAGCACCGTCACCGCGGCCACCGCGCAGGCGGCGGTCCGGCCGCGTCGGCCGACCCGGTACCAGACCAGGCCGACCAGGACGGCACAGGTGATCGCCGAGGCCATGGCGTGCCCGGAGGGGAAGGCCGGGCCGCCCGCGTGCGACACCGGGTCGGAGAAGGCGGGCCGCTGCCGGCCGACGGCCAGCTTGAGCGCCCACTGGGCCGCCCAGCCCACCAGCGCCTGGGCGGCCACCCAACCGGCCAGCACCCGGGCACCGATCAGCAGGAGCCAGGCGGCCGCACAGCCCAGCAGGATACGCATCGTGACCGGGCCGCCGATGTCGGAGAGGGTCTGCACCGCGGCGGTCCAGATCCGGTGATCGCGTGCGTAGGAGTGCAGTCCGCCGATCCAGTCCTGGTCGAACTCGTGCAGGGGGTGCCAGCGGCCCGTCACCAGCGCCGCCAGGAGGCCGAACAGCGCGGCGCAGCCCAGCGCGACCGACGCGTCCCGAAGGAGGCGGCGATGACGCACGGTGACGGGTCTCGTGCTGTTGGTCAGGTGCATGCCTGACACCTTCCCAGTGCGCTGTGCCGATCGGGAGCTGGAGTGATAGCGATTCGGCATCTTTTGTGCGGAGGACCTGCGTGCGCCGGGGGGCGGGCGCGGGCGGAAGCCGGGGGCGCGCGGGAACGTCCACAAGCGTTCGCCTGTTCAACCCATGGGCGACGGTTACGTGTGCGGTCGGTGAAGAGGCGTTCCACGGGCGGTCGCGAACGGGCACCCGAGGTGCCCGAGTGGTCACCGAGTGTCCAGAACCGGGGTGAAAACCGGCAGGATACTGCATCACGAGGAAGAATCTGAACGACTTGGGAATGTTGTCCGGAATCTGTTCGTTGGATCGTTACGTGTGAGCCCCTGGGGGCCCGCACTTCTTGCCCTCCAGGGGGGCAGGCAGGCAGACCTCGGCAACACCAGCAAAGGGAGCAAGCATGGCCACCCGTGCCGTCGTTCGCGACAGGGCCGACCGGACTCGCGCGGCCCGCCCGACCAACCTTGAGGCCGACCGCGACCTGGTCGGTATGTACCTCGACGAGATCGCCAGGACGCCCCTGCTCGATGCCGCCGAGGAGGTCGAGCTCTCGCTGCGGATCGAGGCCGGTGTGTACGCCCAGCACCTGCTGGAGGAGAGCGAACTCCCCGACGGCCGGCTCCCCGACGGCATCACGCGCGAGGAGCTGGAGACGATAGCCGCCGACGCCGAGCGCGCCAAGGACGTCTTCATCCGCTCGAACCTGCGCCTGGTGGTGGCCGTCGCCCGGCGCTACCCGCGCAGCGGCCTGCCCCTGCTGGACCTCATCCAGGAGGGCAACGCCGGTCTGGTGCGCGCCGTCGAGAAGTTCGACTACGCCAAGGGCTTCAAGTTCTCCACCTACGCGACGTGGTGGATCCGGCAGGCGATCACCCGCTCGATCGCCGACCAGTCCCGCACCATCCGGCTGCCCGTGCACCTGGTCGAGGAACTCGGCCGGATCCGCCGGGTGCAGCGGGAGAAGTCCAAGGAGCTGGGGCGTGAGGCGGAGCCGGCCGAGATCGCGGCCGAGCTGGACACCACCGAGGCCCGGATCAAGGACGTGCTGGACTGGGCGCGGGACCCGGTCAGCCTCAACATGTCGGTCGACGACGAGGGCGAGACCCAGTTCGGCGACCTGGTGGAGGACACCGGGGCGACGTCCCCCGAGGACGCCGTGATGGTGATGCTCCGCCGCGAGGAGCTGGACGGCCTGATCGGGCGGCTGGACGACCGCACCGCCTCGATCATCCGCTCCCGCTACGGCATGGAGGACGGCCGCGAGCGCACCCTCACCGAGGTGGGCAAGCAGCACGGCCTCACCCGCGAGCGGATCCGGCAGATCGAGAAGCACGCCCTGGCCGAGCTCAAGAAGATCGCCGACCACGCGGGCTTCGAGGCCGCCTGACGGCCGGCGGCCGAGGCCGACCACCCGGGCCCGGGTGCGGAGTGCTCCGCACCCGGGCCGGCGCATGTCGTCGGGAGCCTCGCGAGGCTTCTACGCTGAAAGGACAGGTCGGACCGCGAGCAGGGGAGTGGACGAGATGAGCGAGCAGGAACAAGGGCAGGCGCAGGAACCGGGGCGCGAACAGGGCCAGGACCGGGCGCGGGGGGGCACCCCCGCCCCTCCCTCCCCCTCCCCCTCCCTCCCCCCCTCCGCCTCCACCCCACCCACCACCACCCCTCCCGCCTCCACCACCTACACCTCCGCCAAGGCCCGCCTGGTCTTCCGCGACCCGCTGGACCAGCAGTCCAGGGACGACACCGACGCCGGCTGGGGCGATCGCCCCGGGGCGGGTGCCGGCGGTGGGCGGGGGCTGGACTGGTACCTGAGCCAGCGCCCGCCGCACCACGGCGACTGAGGGACTTCCTAGCGCGCCACGACCAGCGCGTCGCGGATCTCGGTCAGCAGTTGGACCTCCTTGGCCTCGGCCTCGGCCGCCACCTCGGCGGCGCTCTTCCGCTTGGCCGCCATCCGGTTCATCGGCACGATCAGCACGAAGTAGACGACGGCGGCGGTGATCAGGAACTGCAGGAGGGCGCTGAGCACCGACCCCCACAGGATGAGGATCCCGGACGTGACCTCACCGGTGGCGCTCACCTCGCAGGGCCCCTTGAGGCAGGAACTGTAGGACGCCAGGTCCTTCGTCCCGAACACGCCGACGATCGGATTGATCACGCCTTTGACGAAGGCGTTGACGATGTTGGTGAAGGCCGCGCCGATGACCACGGCGACGGCGAGTTCGACGACATTTCCACGCAGCAGGAATTCCTTGAAGCCTTTCATGCCGCCTCGAACGACGAAGTCGTCGCCGGGTTACGGGTGATCTTCCGGAAGCCCGGATTGACAACCCGTACGGCCCACGCCGCCGCCCGGGGGCGGTGGCAGCCCGGCCCGCGCGGGCCCGGAGGCGAATGCCGCGGCCGCCGCGAGCAGCACCAGCGCGGGCATCCCGCCCCGCCGTCGGACGGCCCGGCGCCAGCGGTGCCACCCGCCGCAGCCGCGCCGGATCGGCGGGAAGCTCGGCACCTCCCGCCGGGGCGGTACGGAGGGGGCGGGCAGCGGGAGGGGCAAGGTCGTGGTCGTCATCGGGACACCTCCGGAATCGGGCGGGTCTTGCTCGGTGTCCCCTACCTTGCGCGGATGCGCCGTGCCCCGGAAGTCGATTCCCACAGCCTGTGGACAAACCCGCCCCTGTGGACAACTTCGTACACCCGCACGAGTTGTTTCGATTCCGGAAGTTGACGGCGGTGCGCGGAAAGGCCCGCCCGGCGCGCGAAAGACCTGCCGCGACACGCGAAAAGGCCCGCCGTCCCCGCGTGGAGCGGGGCCGACGGGCCTTCCCGTGAGACCGAGGTCAGCCGGCGGCCGGAGCCGGGCTGCTGGACGAGCTGGACGAGCTGGACGAACTCGACGTGCTCGAAGAGCCGGACGACGAGCCGGCCGAGCCGGAGCCCGACGACGTCGAGGAGCCGGTCGACGAGCCGGAGGACGATCCCGAGCTCACCGAGCTGCTGGAGGACGAACGGCTGTCGGTCCGGTAGAAGCCCGAGCCCTTGAACACGACGCCCACGGCCGAGAAGACCTTGCGGAGCCGTCCCTGGCAGTCGGGGCACGTGGTCAGCGCCTCGTCGGTGAACTTCTGCACCGCCTCCAGGCCGTTGCCGCACTCGGTGCACTGGTACTGGTACGTGGGCACTTGTCTTCCTCCTGGCACTCTCGCCTGATGAGTGCTAACGATGGTCAATGATGCGGTATTCCGTTGGATCAGTCCAGCGAATCCGGTGTGAGATGAGCCGGTACCGAGTCACCGACGACCGCGCGTTCAGCCCTTCGCGGCACCGAACAGCTGTGCCGCGCCGCCGAGGTCGGCCGAGGAGGCCACCACGCGGCCCGCCCCGCCCGGGGCCACCAGCAGGTGCCGCAGCGACACCAGCGCGATCACACCCAGCCCGGCGCCGACCAGCGGCACCAGGAACCCGGCGGACGGCCCGTGGGCGTCGATCAGCCGCCCGGCCACCATCGAGCCGACCGCCAGGCCCAGGCCGATGGCCCCGGTCAGCCAGGTGAAGGCCTCGGTCTTGGCCCCGTCCTCGACCAGGGTCTCGACGAGGGTGTAGCCGCTGATCAGGGTCGGCGCGATGGCCAGGCCGCAGACCAGCGCGGCGATCGAGAGCGTGACCAGGTTCGGCATCGCCCACAGTGTGGAGCAGCCTGCCACCAGCAGCGCGTAGCTGACCACCATCCGCTGCTGGACAGCCCGCCGCCAGGCGATGACGCCGTAGAGCACGCCCGCGACCATCGAGCCGCCGGCGAAGATCCCGTACACGGTGCCGGCCGCGTCGTGCTGGCCGACCGAGTCGGCGAAGGCGTTCACCGAGACCTGCATGCCGCCGAACACGGCCCCGACCCCGAGGATCACCCCGGCCAGCAGCCGGACGCCGGGGGAGGACAGTGCGGAGGCGCGCCGGACGCCGGGCTCCGGGGTGATCCGGGCGGGTGCGGTGCGGCGCTGGGCGGCGAAGACCAGGCCGCCGACGAAGGTCAGCGCGGCCTCGACGACCAGGGCGGTGGCCGGGTTCACCGAGGTGGCGATGTTGGCGGCCAGGATCGGGCCGATCACGAACGTGAACTCGTCCGTCACGGACTCGAAGGCGAAGGCGGTGCTCACCTTGGCCGACGTGGAGGCGGACGCGCCCTCGGCGCCGATGGTGGCGATCCAGCGGGCCCGGACCATCGCGCCGATCTGCGGAACGCTCGCGCCGGCCGGGACGGCGGCCAGGAACAGGCTCCAGGCGGGCGCGTGGCCGAGCGCCAGCGCGATCAGCAGGCCGACCGAGGCCGCGTGCACCACGACGGTCGGGACGAGGACGGCGGCCTGCCCGTACCGGTCGGCGAGCCGTCCGGTCTGCGGGCCGATCAGGGCCTGGGCGACGGCGGCGATGGCCGTGACGGTGCCCGCGGTGCCGTAGGAGCCGTGGGTGTCCTTGACCAGGAGCAGGATGCCCATGCTGAGCATCGCGTAGGGCATGCGCGCGATGAAGGCGGGGGCCAGGAAGGTCCAGGCTCCGGGCGTGCGCAGCAGCGCGCCGTACCCGACCTTGGCCGGTGTCGCGGCGTCGGTGGTCGCGCTGTTCGGGGTGCTGTCCGCGGTGTCCGGAGCGCTGTCCGCGGTGGTCTCGACCGTTCGGCGGGCCGTCACGGTCGGTCCTTCCTGCTGCCTGGTAGCGCGGCAGGGCATGGGGTGGCCCCGACGGCGCCGAGAGTCGTCCTCTCGCGCGTCGACCGGGGTAGATACCGGGCCGGCCGGGCCTGGTGGGCCGGGGCCGGACCGCGGCCGCCGAGCGGTCGCGCCAACTCTGCGTCAGGCAGATGCTGGGGGTGTTCTAACGGTAGTCATACGGCGTGGTCGTACCACCATACAGTTACGCGCGTAGATCCCGCCAGACCACCCGGACCACCCGAGCCACCCAGACCGCCCAAGCCACCCGGACCACCCGGGCCCCTCAGGCCACCCGGGCCCCTCAGGCCACCCGGGCCACCGAGACACCCCGGCGGCGCCTCAGCGCCCGTTCAGCCACCCCGCCAGCTTGCCGCCCTTGTCCACGGCCCGCAGCCGCCGCTCGGCCGCCTCGCCGACCTCGTCCGTGGTGACCACCAGCAGCTCGTCCCCGCCGCGCAGCATCGTCGCCTTGTCCGGCACGAAGGAGCTGCCGTCCCGTACGACCAGGGTGACCGCCGCCCCCTTGGGCAGCCGCAGCTCGCTGACCTCCACACCGGACATCTTGGAGGTCGGCGACAGCGTGACCGAGAGCAGGTGCCCGTGCAGCTTCTCCAGTGGCGCGGACTCGATGTCGAGGTCCTGGCCCATGGCGCCCTCGCCGATCCGCAGCCGCTTGGCCATCCAGGGCAGGGTCGGGCCCTGGAGCAGGGTGAAGACCACGACCAGGATGAAGACGATGTTGAACACGTCGTCGGCCTTGTGGGCTCCGGAGACCACCGGGATGGTGGCGAGGACGATGGGCACCGCCCCGCGCAGTCCGGCCCAGCTCAGCAGTGCCTGCTCGCGGACGGGCACCTTGAACGGGGTGAGCGTGAGCACCACGGACAGCGGTCGGGCAAGGAAGACCAGCACCCCGCCGACCACCAGCGCGGGGACCACCGCGTCGCCCATGGTCTCGGGCGAGGCGAGCAGTCCGAGCAGCACGAACATCCCGATCTGCCCGATCCAGGCGAGGCCGTCGGCGAAGCCGCGGACGGCCGGGCCGTGCGGCAGCTTGGAGTTCCCGAGGATCACCGCGCTGATGTAGACGGCGAGGAAGCCGGAGCCGTGCAGCAGCGCGCCGCCGGCGTAGGCGAGCACGGTCAGGGCGACCACGGCGATCGGGTACAGGCCGGAGGACGGCAGGGCGACGTGCTTGACGGCGAACGCGCCGAGCTTGCCGACGGCCAGGCCCACCGCGGCGCCGATCGCCAGTTCGGCGGCGATCGTGGCGAGCAGCATGTACCAGGAGTCCAGCTCGCCGGTGGAGGCGAAGGCGACGACCAGGATGACCACGGGCGCGTCGTTGAAGCCGGACTCGGCCTCCAGCAGGCCGGTGAGCCGGTGCGGCAGCGGGACCATCCGCAGCACCGAGAAGACGGCGGCGGCGTCGGTGGAGGAGACGATCGCGCCGAGCAGCAGCGAGGTGCGCCAGTCCAGGCCGACCAGCCAGTGCGCGCCGGCCGCGGTGACGAAGACGCTGACGCCGACGCCGACGGTGGCCAGGACGGTGGCCGCCGGCATGGCGGGTCTGACCTCGCGCCAACTGGTCTTGAGGCCGCCCTCGGCGAGGATCACCACGAGTGCCGCGTAGCCGAGCACCTGGGTCAGTTCGGCGTTGTTGAAGGTGACGCCGATCCCGTTCTGGCCCAGTGCCACGCCGATCCCGAGGTAGATCAGCAGACTGGGCAGCCCTGATCGGGTCGAGAACCGGACGGCGACCACTGCGAAGAGCAGGATCACGGAGGCTTCGAGCAGGAGCTGGTTCAGGTGGGCGACGTTCACGCAGTGGCACCTCGGGCAGGCATGGGCGGGCGGGGTGTCAGGTGGTGCCGGGCCGGGCGGTGCCGGACCGTCGACCCGTTAAGAAGTCGTCAATGCTCCTGTTGCGGATCGTTACTCAGTCTAACATTTTGCCATATCTTTAGTTTCATTGCCTACTTCCTTCCTCGTCGCGCCCGCCGTGAGTGCCCTCGGGGCGCCCACCGGCCCCTTCCGGGCCGCCCGTTGACCGCCTCCGATCCCGCCGGGAGCGTCCCCCGTGCACGCCGGCCGTCCGACTCGGCCTAATGTGGTGCCCTGTCACGGCCCCAGGCCCTGGACACGCCCGCCCGCCCCGAAGTCAGGACCGCAAGGACCCAGATGCCCCGCTCGAAGAAGTTCCGGCGCGCCCGTCTGATCGTGATCGTGCTGGTCGTGCTGCTGGTGGCCGGTGTCGGCTACGGCGGCTACCGCGGGGTCACCGCGGTCCGCGCCTCCTTCCCGGAGGTGGACGGCACGGTCAAGGTGGCGGGCCTGAGCGCGCCGGTCGACGTCAAGCGCGACGCCAACGGCATCCCGCAGCTGTACGCGGACACCAGCGAGGACCTGTTCCGCGCCCAGGGCTACGTCCAGGCCCAGGACCGCTTCTGGGAGATGGACGTCCGGCGGCACATCACCGCGGGCCGGCTGTCCGAGATGTTCGGCGACGGCCAGGTCGACACCGACTCCTTCATCCGCACCATGGGCTGGCGGCAGGTGGCGCAGAAGGAGTACGACACCAAGCTCTCGCCGGAGACCAAGAAGTACCTCCAGGCCTACGCGGACGGCGTGAACGCCTGGCTCGCCGAGCACCCCGGCGGGGAGAAGGCCTCGCTGGAGTACGCCATGCTCGGCGCGGTCAACAGCGGCTACAAGCCCGAGCAGTGGACCCCGGTCGACTCGGTGGCCTGGCTCAAGGCGATGGCCTGGAACCTCTCCGGGAACCTCCAGGAGGAGATCGACCGCTCGCTGCTGGCCCAGGACTTCGGCCCGGACAAGATCGCCGAGCTGTACCCGGACTACCCGTACGCCCGCAACGGCACGATCGTGAAGACCGGCACCGTCAACGGCGACACCTACCGCCCGGCCGACGGCTCGACCCCCGCCGGCGCCGCCCCCGGCGCGGGCACCGCCCAGGGCGCGGCCACCACCAAGGCGCTGCTGCAGGGCCTCACCGACCGGATCGACGGGATGCCGCAGCTGCTCGGCCGCCCCGGCCAGGGCATCGGTTCCAACTCCTGGGTGGTCGCCGGCTCGCACACCACCACCGGCAAGCCGCTGCTGGCCAACGACCCGCACCTCGGCCCCGGCCTGCCCTCGGTCTGGTACCAGATGGGCCTGCACTGCCGGACCGCCTCGCCGGCCTGCCAGTTCGACGTCACCGGGTTCACCTTCGCCGGCATGCCCGGCGTGGTGATCGGCCACAACAAGGACGTCGCCTGGGGCTTCACCAACCTGGGCGCCGACGTGACCGACCTCTACCTGGAGAAGGTCACCGGCCCGGACACCTACCAGGTGGACGGCAAGGACGAGAAGTTCGACCTCCGCAAGGAGACCATCAAGGTCGCCGGCGGCGAGGACCGCACCATCACCGTCCGCACCACCCGCACCGGCGCCCCGCTCATCTCGGACGTCAGCACCGAGCAGCAGAACGTCGGCAAGTACGCCCCCAACGGCAGCTCCGCCCCCGACCGCGGCACCGGCGGCTACGGCGTCGCCCTGCAGTGGACGGCGCTGAGCCCGGGCAGGACCATGGACGCGGTCTTCGAACTGGACCGGGCCCGCAACTGGGACGAGTTCCGCGCCGCCGCCAAGGACTTCGCCGTCCCCGCGCAGAACCTGATCTACGCCGACAGCAAGAACATCGGCTACCAGGCCCCGGGCGTCATCCCGGTGCGCGGCAAGGGCGACGGCTCGATGCCGGCCCCGGGCTGGGACTCCTCGTACCAGTGGAAGCCGGACCCGGTCCCCTTCACCGCCCTGCCGTACAGCCTCAACCCGGCGGCCGGCTACATCGTCACCGCCAACCAGGCCGTGGTGGACCCGAGCTACAAGTACAGCCTCACCAAGGACTGGGAGTACGGCACCCGGGCCAAGGAGATCACCGACCAGATCGAGGGCCTGCTCAAGAACAACGGCAAGATCTCGCCGGACGACATGCAGACCCTCCAGCTGGACAACACCAGCATCATGGCCAAGACGCTGGTGCCGCTGCTGCTCAAGCAGCGGATCGACGACCCCTACGTGCGCGAGGCCCAGGACCTGCTCAAGGACTGGAACTTCCACCAGGACGCCGACTCGGCCGCCGCCGCCTACTACAACGGCGTCTGGCGCAACCTGCTCAGCCTGGCCTTCGGGCAGAAGTTCCCGGCCGACATCCGGGCCAAGGACAACTGCCTGCTGGTGCGCCAGCAGGACGACCCGACCAAGCCGGACAGCTCCAGCAAGATCGTCACCCAGTGCGGCACCCGTGACCCGAGCAAGGCCCAGCCGGACGGCGGCGACCGCTGGACCGAGGTCGTGCGCACCCAGCTCGACAAGCCCGACAGCTCCTGGTGGACGTACATCGACTCCGACCACAAGGAGCAGAAGGGCCTGGACAACCTGCTCAAGGAGGCGATGAAGAACGCCCGGCAGGACCTGACCTCGCTGCTCGGCAAGGACATCTCCACCTGGAGCTGGGGCCGCCTGCACAAGCTGGAGCTGCGCGAGCAGACCCTCGGCACCGACAACTCCTCGATCGCCTCCGGCCTCGTCCACAAGCTGCTCAACCGCGGCCCGTACCGCCTCTCCGGCGGCTCGGCGGCGGTCGACGCGGCCGGCTGGAACGCGGCGGCGGGCTACCAGGTGGACTGGATCCCGTCGATGCGGATGGTGGTCGACCTGAACGACCTGGACTCCTCGCGCTGGGTCAACGTCGGCGGCGCCTCGGGCCACGCCTTCCACCAGAACTACAACGACCAGACCGACCTCTGGCTCAAGGGCAAGCTGCTGACCTGGGCCTACACGCCGGACGCGGTCGAGAAGGCCACCAAGCACAAGCTGGTGCTCACCACGGGCTGAGGCCCGTCCCGAGCCCGCGCGGCCCCGCCCTCCTCCCCGGGAGAGCGGGGCCGCCGCCGTTTCAGCCGCCGCCGCCCCGGCCGCCGCCGCCTCAGCCGCCGCCGCCTCAGCCGCCGCTGTCCCGGCCGCCGCCGTCCCGGCCGAGCGCCCGCACCCCGGAGGGCGTGACCGCGAGGTCCACCGGCAGGTCGTGCGGCTCGGCCGGCACCCGCTCCAGCAGCTCGTGCTCGTACAGCAGCACCGCCAGGACCGGCCGCGTCCCGGCCCGCTCCAGCCGGGCCAGCACCCGGTCGTAGCTGCCCCCGCCGCGGCCCAGCCGCAGACCGGCGGCGTCCACCGCCAGGCCCGGCAGCAGCACCACCGAGGCCCCCGTGACGGCCTCCGGCCCGAGCCGCGGCCCGACCGGCTCCAGCAGCCCGCGTCCGGCCGCGGCCAGCGCCGCCGGCCCCGCGTACTCGGCCCAGTCCAGGTCGTTGTCGGGCAGCAGCACCGGCAGCAGCACCCGGACGCCGCTCTCCCGCAGCGCGTCCAGCAGCGGACGCGTCCCGGGCTCCGCGCCCACCGACACGTACGCGGCCACCGTGCTGCCCGGCGCGGCCAGCTCCCGCGCGTGTCCGGCCAGCGCGAGTGCCGCCCGCGCGCGCCCCTCGGCGGTGAGTGCGCGGCGCCGCGTCAACAGCCGTGTCCTCAGGTCGCTTTTCTCGTTGTGCACCGGATCCTCCACGTCCGAAAACCGTGACGCGCAGAGCCTGACACGCGAAAGGGCGCCCCGATTGTCCACCCCGTTGCTGGTCCAGGCCCTGGCCGCGCTGAGCGCCCCCGCGCTGGCCGGCGCCACCGTGCTCGGACTGCGCGCGCGCCGGGAGCGGGCCGGGGCGGCCGCCGACCGGGAACGGCTGACCGGCCGGATCGCCGAACTGGAGGAGCGCTGCGCCGAGCTGGAGCGGACCGCCTCCTGCGACCCGCTCACCGGCGTCTGGAACTACCGCCACCTGCAGCTCACCCTGGACCGGGAGATCGAACGGGCCCGCCGCGCCGAGCACACCGGCCAGGCCGAGGGCCCGCGCCCGCTGGCCGTCCTGCTGCTGGAGATCGCCGGCTTCGACGCGGTGCTCGCCGAGCACGGCCGGGCCCGCGGCAACGCGATACTGCGCGACCTCGCCCAGCGGCTCGCCATGGAGATCCGCCGCGCCGACACCCTGGGCCGCTACAGCGGCGAGGAGTTCCTGGTGGTGCTCCCGGACACCGGCGCCGAGGGCGCCGCGCAGGTCGCCGAGCGGCTGGTCTGGTCGGTGCGCCGGCACCTGCTGCTCGACTGGTCCTCCGGCACCCGGGCGCCCCGTCCGGCCGGGGGCAACGGCCTGACCGCCGCCGTCGGCATCGCCGTGCTCCCCGAGGACGGCGCCCACGCGGCCGTCCTGCTGCGCTCCGCCGACGGGGCCCTGGCCGCCGCCCGCCGCGCCGGCGGCGACTGCTGGCGGCTGGCGCCGGGCCCCGGCCGCCCCGCCGGGCCCCGTGAGCAGCCCGCATCCGGGCCGGAGCGGGCGCCGACTCCCGAACGTGACCGTTCGGAAAAGCCGGGTAGTCTGTCGGCCTGTACCGGAGGGGACCCCCTGGCCCAGCCGGTCGCTTCCCATACGCCCGCCACCGTGGCCGTGCCCCGGGACGTGCTGTCCTAGCCGCCCGACCGCGCTCGGCCGGGCGAAAACGTGCCTGAGTAAGGTAAACGCATGACGACGACCACCTCCCGTATTCCGGTAACCAAGGCCGTGGTACCCGCGGCCGGACTGGGCACCCGCTTCCTCCCGGCGACCAAGGCCACCCCGAAGGAGATGCTGCCCGTCGTCGACAAGCCGGCCATCCAGTACGTCGTCGAGGAGGCCTCCGCCGCCGGCCTCTCCGACATACTGATGGTCACCGGCCGCAACAAGCGCGCGCTGGAGGACCACTTCGACCGCGCCTACGAGCTGGAGGAGCTCCTCGTCCGCAAGGGCGACGAGGACCGCCTGCGCCGGGTCCGCGAGTCCGTCGAGCTGGCCAACATGCACTACGTCCGCCAGGGCGACCCGAAGGGCCTCGGCCACGCCGTCTCCGTCGCGGAGCAGCACGTCGCCGGCCAGCCCTTCGCCGTCCTGCTCGGCGACGACCTGATCGACCCGCGCGACCCGCTGCTCGCCCGCATGATCGAGGTGCAGCAGGAGCTCGGCGGCTCGGTCGTCGCCCTCATGGAGGTCGACCCCTCCCAGATCCACCTCTACGGCTGCGCGGCCGTCAAGGCGAACGGCTTCGGCGAGGACGTCTTCCAGGTGACCGACCTGGTCGAGAAGCCCGAGCCGGGCGAGGCGCCCTCCAACTACGCCGTCATCGGCCGCTACGTCCTCGACCCGCTGGTCTTCGACGTGCTGCGCGAGACCCCGCCCGGCCGCGGCGGCGAGATCCAGCTCACCGACGCCCTGCGCGAGCTGACCACCCGCGACGCCGAGGCCGGCGGCCAGGTGCACGGCGTGCTCTTCAAGGGCCGCCGCTACGACACCGGCGACCGCGCCGACTACCTGCGCGCTATCGTCCGACTGGCCGCCGAACGCGAGGACCTGGGCCCGGAGTTCCGCTCCTGGCTGCGGGAGTTCGTCGGTTCCGAGCTGCAGGACTGATCTCACGACACAGAGAGCGAGCCGCCGATGACCCGGTCCACGGAGCACACCACCACCCCCGCAGCCTGCTGCGACGGGTCCGCGGACCGGGCACCGGCGGCTCCTCGCTTCTGGACGGTGGACGAGCACCGCGCCGACGTCCTGGCCGCGGTCGGCCCGCTGCCCGCGATCGAGCTCCAGCTGCTCGACGCCCAGGGCTGCCGGCTGGAGGAGGACGTGGTCGCCGAGGGCGACCTGCCGCCCTTCGACAACAGCTCGATGGACGGCTACGCCGTCCGCACCGCCGACACCCGGGGCGCCACCGAGGCCTACCCCTCGGTGCTCGCCGTGGTCGGCGACATCGCGGCCGGCGCGGGCGACCTGCCCAGGGTCGGCCCCGGCCGGGCCGCCCGGATCATGACCGGCGCCCCGGTGCCGCCCGGCGCCCAGGCGGTCGCCCCGGTCGAGTGGACCGACGGCGGCACCGGCACCGGGACGGCCGCCGCCGCGATGACCGCGCCGGTGCCGGACGAGGAGGTCCGGGTGCTGCGCCCGGTCGCCGAGGGCGCCCACATCCGCCGCCGCGGCAGCGACGTCGCCGCCGGCACCACCGTCCTGGAGGCCGGCACCCGGCTCGGCCCCACCCAGCTCGGCCTGCTCGCCGCGATCGGCCGGGCCACCGTGAAGGTCCGCCCGCGGCCGCGGGTCGTGGTGCTCTCCACCGGCAGCGAGCTGGTCCAGCCCGGCGAGCCGGTCGGGCCCGGGCAGATCTCCGACTCCAACAGTTTCACCCTCACCGCGGCCGCCCAGGAGGCCGGCGCGATCGCCTTCCGGGTCGGTGCCGTCCCCGACGACGCCGACCGGCTGCGCGCCGTGCTGGAGGAGCAGCTCGGCCGGGCCGACCTGATCGTCACCAGCGGCGGGGTCAGCGTCGGCGCGTACGACGTGGTCAAGGAGGTCTTCGAGTCCTACGGGGGAGTCGACTTCCGCAAGCTGCGGATGCAGCCCGGCAAGCCCCAGGGCTTCGGCCGGATCGGCGGCGCGGCCGGGGTGCCGCTGCTCGCCCTGCCGGGCAACCCGGTGAGCGCCTACATCTCCTTCGAGCTCTTCGTCCGCCCGGTGATCCGCACCATGCTGGGCGCGACCGACGTTCACCGCCCGGTGGTGCGCGCGCTCTGCCCGTCCGCGCTGCGCTCCCCGGCCGGGCGCCGGCAGTTCCTGCGCGGCCGGTACGCGGCGGACGGCACCGTGCGGCCGGTGGGCGCCGCCGACTCGCACCTGGTCGGGGCGCTGGCCCGGGCGAACTGCCTGATCACCGTTCCCGAGGAGGTCACCGAGCTGCCCGCCGGCAGCGAGGTCGACGTGGTGCTGCTGGACTCCTGAGCGTTCCGCGGGCGGCGGGTCAGCAGCGCCCCGAGGCGAGCGGGCGGCGGCAGAGCGGTACGGTAGCGCGGTATTCGACCTGCGCGCCCCTGGAGTTACCCGTGACGACACCGAATCCCGGCGACCGCCTCACCCACGTCGACGACCGGGGCGCCGCCCGGATGGTCGACGTCTCCGAGAAGGCCACCACCGCGCGCACCGCCGTCGCGGCCGGGCGGGTCAGGGTCTCGCCGCGGGTGGTGGCGCTGCTGCGCGGCGAGGGCGTGCCCAAGGGCGACGCCCTCGCGGTGGCCCGGATCGCCGGGATCATGGGCGCCAAGCGGACCCCGGACCTGATCCCGCTCTGCCACCCGATCGCGGTCTCCGGCGTCGAGGTGGACCTCACCGTCGGCGACGACGCGGTCGAGATCACCGCCACCGTGCGGACCGCCGACCGCACCGGTGTCGAGATGGAGGCGCTGACCTCGGTGACGGTCGCCGCGCTGACCGTGATCGACATGGTCAAGGCGGTCGACAAGGGCGCGAGCATCGAGTCCGTCCGGGTGCTCAGCAAGACCGGCGGCAAGAGCGGCGACTGGTTCGCGCCGGAGGTTTCGGCGTGAGCGAGCGGAGCGAGCGAGCCGTCAAGAGGTGCGGATGGGCGAATGCCCCTGCCGAGCGAAGCGAGGTGGGCGCATGAAGGCGCTCGCGGTGACGGTCTCCAACCGGGCCTCGGCCGGGGTGTACGAGGACAAGGGCGGCCCGCTGCTGGTGGCGGGTCTGACCGCGATGGGCTTCACCGTCGACGGCCCGCGGGTCGTCCCGGACGGCGAGCCGGTCGAGGCCGTCCTGCGCGAGGCCGTCGCCGCAGGCTACGACGTGGTGCTGACCACCGGCGGCACCGGCATCTCGCCGATGGACCTCACCCCCGAGATGACCGCCCGGGTGATCGACCGGCAGGTCCCCGGCATCGCCGAGGCCGTCCGCGCGTACGGCCGCGACAAGGTGCCGACCGCGGCGCTCTCCCGCGGGCTGTCCGGGCTCGCCGGACGTACCCTGATCGTCAACCTGCCGGGTTCGACCGGCGGCGTCAAGGACGGTCTGGCCGTCCTGGAGCCGCTGCTCGCGCACGCCGTCGACCAGCTCGGCGGCGGGGACCACCCCCGGCCCGACGCACCGGCTTCCGGGACCGAAGCATCGAGGAGAGGGCACTGAACGCCGGCTGGCCGGTAGAACTCCACGAGGGGGAGGTCGTGCTGCGCCCGATCCGGGCCCGCGACCAGCGCGAGTGGCAGGAGGTGAGCCGCCGCAACCGGGACTGGCTGCGGCGCTGGGAGGCCACCGTGCCGCCCGGCCCGGCCGGCCAGGCCGCCGGGCCCCGCCCGACCTACCGGCAGATGGTCCGCTTCCTGCGCGGCGAGGCCTCGGCGGGCCGGATGCTGCCCTTCGTGGTGCTCCACAAGGGCCAGCTGGTCGGCCAGTTGACCGTCGGCGGGATCACCTGGGGCTCGATGTGCTCGGCCAACGTCGGCTACTGGATCGACGAGGCGGTGGCCGGCCGGGGCATCATGCCGACGGCCGTGGCGCTGTCGGTGGACCACTGCTTCCACACCCTCGGACTGCACCGGATCGAGGTCTGCATCCGCCCGGAGAACGGCCCGAGCCGACGGGTGGTGGAAAAGCTCGGCTTCCGTGCGGAGGGAATGCGCCCGCGCTATCTCCACATCGACGGGGACTGGCGGGACCACCTGGTCTACGCCCTGACCGCCGAGGAGGTCCCGGAGGGGATGCTGGAACGCTGGCGGGCGCTCAGTTCCGGCCGCGAGCCGCGTAATTGAATATTTGTTCGAAAGAAATATCGATATGGCATCGGCGCGGTGGCGGACCGTCACAAACACCGGCAAAATAGTCGGAGAATCAGCTTGATCACACGACACGCCGCGCCAAATTGCTGCCGGGCCTTCCCCGTCGCCCGTACGGTGTGAATCGTGAGCAGTAGCGGCCTTATCTACGCCGTCATCGTAGGGGCCTGGGCCGCCTATCTGGTGCCCATGTGGCTCCGCAGGCAGGACGAACTCAACGAGGCGCGCCCGACGGAACGCTTCAGCACCGCCATCCGCCTGCTGGCCGGGCGTTCGGCGCTGGAGCGACGGGCAGCCCGGGCCCTGGGTGACGAATCGCGTGACGACGAGCACAGCAGCGACGGCCCCCCCGAGCGGGACGCGGCCGACTCCGGCGACCCCGCCGTGCGGGAGCCCGAACCACCGGTGGAGCGGCCGGCCGAACGGCCGGCCCCGGTGCGGCAGGTCGGGTCCGAGCGCCGGGCGCTGCTGCTGGCCCGTCGGCGCCGGATGGTCACCGCCCTCTTCCTGGCCTTCGCGCTCGGCGCGGTGGTCGCCGCGGTGGCGGGCCTGGCCTTCCTCTGGGTCCCGGCCGTGCCGGCGGTCCTGCTCACCCTCTACATCGGCCACCTGCGCAAGTTGGAGCGCCAGCGGTACGAGGTGAAGCTGGACCGCGACCGGGCCGCCCAGGCGGCCGAGCGGCTGCGCCAGCGCGAGCGGCAGCGCGCCGAGGCCCCGGCGGACGACCGGCCGACGGTCGAGGCGCCCGCCCCGGACGACGACGCCCTGCCCGCGCCCGCCGGGCACCGCTCCGGCCGCCGTCCGCACCTGCGGCTGGCCGCCGATCCGGAGCAGGCCACCGTCGCGGTGCCCTCCGCCTCCGCGGTGGCCGAGGCGACCGAGCACGAGGAGTGGGTCGACGGCATGCGCGAGCGCGGTGCGGCCGGCCCCGACTCCTGGGAGCCGGTGCCCGTCCCGCTGCCGACCTACGTCACCGCGCCGGTCGCCCCCCGGGTCTCCCGCGGCCTGGACCTCTCGGCCCCCGGCACCTGGACCGCCGGCCGGCCCGCCGAGTCCCGCACCACCCCGCTGTTCGACCAGTACGCCGAAGCCCCGGCTCCGCAGTCCCGTCCCCGCGCGGCCAACGAATGACCGCCGTGACCGCCCCCGACCAGGGGGGTGGTCACGGACCCCCTCCGAAAGGTGCTAGAGTTTCTTCTCGTTGGGGCTGTGGCGCAGTCCGGTAGCGCACCTCGTTCGCATCGAGGGGGTCAGGGGTTCGAATCCCCTCAGCTCCACCCAACGGACCGGTTCCGACCGGCCCAGCAAATCCCGCCGGGAGTTCAACTCCCGGCGGGATTTCGCGTTTTGACGCCCCGGAAGCCCCGGGCCGCCCGCTCCGTGACCGAGCTCACAGCGCCCCCGCCGGGCGGAATTCGTTGTGCTTCCGGGCCCAGGGGACTCTCAGAGGGGTCGGTTATGGTGGGTGGGCCCAGACGGTGACGAGGGAACGATCTGGTCTATCTCAACGGGGTGCCATCGCGGTGCGCGAGTTCGGTCTGACACGGTGGACGCGACAGGCGGACCCGGAGGGGCCCGAGGGCGGCCCGGCGAGCGGAAGACCGAATTCCTGGACCATCGCGGCGGCCTGCGTGGCCGTGCTGTCGGTGGCGGCCTTCGTCCTCCAGCGCCACCTGCACGGGGCGAACATGGTCGACATGCTCGTCTACCGGGCCGAGGGCCAGGCCGTGGTCAACGGCGACGACCTGTACGCGATGCGGCTGCCCGGTTGGGACCTCCCGGCCACCTACCCGCCGTTCGCCGCGATGCTGTTCGTGCCGAGCACCTGGTTCGACGTGAGCCCGCTGCGGATCCTGGTGACGCTCGGCAACTACGCGCTGCTCGGCCTGGCCGTGCACCTGTCGCTCAAGCTGGCCGGCTGGCCTGCCCGGCGCTACCGGACGGCGGCCACCGTCCTCGCCGCCGGCCTCGCGGTCTGGCTGGAGCCGGTCTACACCACCTTCCAGTACGGCCAGGTCAACCTGGGCATCCTCTGCCTGGTGCTGTGGGACCTCACCCGCCCGGACCGCAGCCGGTCCAAGGGCGTGGGCATCGGCCTCGCCACCGCGATCAAGATCACCCCGGGGCTGTTCACCGTCTACCTGTTCCTGACCGGCCGGACCAGGGCCGCCCTGGTCTCCATCGCCACCTTCCTGGCGGCCGGCCTGGTCGGCTGGGCCGTGCTGCCGGACGCCTCGTACGGGTTCTGGGCCAAGTACCTGTGGGACCCGAGCCGGGTCGGCGTCACCGTGCTGGTCGACAACCAGTCGCTGCGCGGGGCCGTCTGCCGGCTGCTCGACGTCAACGACCCCGGCACGGTCGGGCTGATCGCCTCCGCGCTGGTCGCCACGCTCGGGCTCGGGGTGGCCGTGCTCGCCGGGCGCTCCGCCCGGGTGCTGCGCCGGGCCGACGCCTGGGGCGGCGTCTGCGCCGCCCTCACCGCGCTGCTGGTCTCGCCGATCAGCTGGACCCACCATTGGGTGTGGTGCCTCCCGCTGATCGCCCTGCTGGCCGCGGAGGCCCGCAGCGCCGGCCGGCGGGTGCTGCTCGGCGTGACGCTGGCGGTGTTCCTCTCCCACGTGATGTGGATCGTGCCGCACCGCTGGGGCCGCGGCGTCGCCTGGTACTGGCAGCTGCCCGGCTCGATCTACCCGCCGCTGGCGGTCGCCGTCCTGGTCGTCATCGGCCTGCGGCTGTACCGGGCCCGGCGGCAGGCCGTGGACGCCTCGGCCGGTGCCTGGGCGCTGCTCGGCGCCAAGCTCGACCACGACCCCGACGACCGCAAGCACGACGACGACCGCGACCGCGACCCCGCCCTGAGCAACCGGACCTGACGGACCGGACCTCACGGACCAGAGACGGACCAGAGCCGACGTGACCACCCAGACCGCGACCCCGCCGACGACCCGGGCCGCCGTACCCGCCGCCGCCCGCCGGGCCGCGGCCGTCCTGGGCCCGCCCGCCCGGCGCACCGTGCTGCTCAGCCTGCTGTGCTTCGCGGTGATGTGCGCCATCGGGATGCAGGGCTGGCTCTCCGTCTCGCTCGGCGGCTTCGACCTCGGCATCTTCGACCAGGGCGTGCGCGGCTACGCCCACTTCGGGCTGCCGGTCTCGACGCTGAAGTACTACCACCACGAGTTCCCGCCCGGGTTCTCGCTGCTCGGCGACCACTTCTCCCCGGTCCTGGCGCTGCTCGCGCCGCTGTACTGGATCTGGGACGACCCGCGCTCGCTGATCATCGGGCAGGCGCTGCTGTTCGCGCTCGGGGTGCCGCTGATCCGCCGGATCGCCGCGCACTCCTTCGCCGCCGCCGAGCCGCGCACCGCCCGTCGGGCCGCGGACCTGGCCGGGCTGGTCTACGCGCTCGGCTGGCCGCTGCTGGTCGCCTCCCGGGTCGGCTTCCACGAGGTGGCCTTCGCCGTCCCGCTGACCCTGCTGATGCTGGAGCGCGGCCTGGCCCGCCGCTACGGCACGGTGGTGCTCGCCGCGGTGCTGCTGTGCTGCACCAAGGAGGACCTCGGCCTGCTGGTCGGCGCGTACGGACTGGTGCTGCTGCTGCGCACCCGCCGCACCGGGGACCGCGCGGGGCGCCTGACCGGACTGGGACTGCTGCTCGGCGGCCCCGTCGCCTCGGCGGTGGCGATCAAGTGGCTGATCCCGGCGATGGGCGGCGAGCCGGGCTACTACTGGAACTACAAGGCGCTCGGCGACGACGGCGGCCAGGCGGTCACCCACCTGCTGCACAACCCCTTCCTGCTGGTGCAGACCGCCTTCGACCAGCCGTTGAAGCCGCTGCTGCTGCTCTGGCTGTTCGGCACCGTGTTCCTGCTGCCGCTGCGCTCGGCGACCGTGCTGTGCCTGCTGCCGCTGCTGGCCGAACGGATCCTCTCCAGCAACCCCAACCACTGGTCGATCGCCCGGCACTACGACTCGATGCTCTGGCCGGTCCTGCTGACCGCGAGCCTCGAGGTGCTGGGCCGGCTGAGCGGCACCGGGCGGCCCGAGCGGACCCGGCGACGGGCCCGGCTGCTGGGCCTGGGTACGGTCGGGGTGGCGCTGGTGGCGGCGGTGCCGATCGGGCTGCTGCAACTGGCCGTGCCGTCCTCCTGGGAGCCCAGGGCGAGCGAGGCCGCGCTGGTCCGCGCGGCCTCGCTGATCCCGGACGGCGCCTCGGTGGAGGCCGACAACCAGATCGCGCCGCGGCTGACCGCCCGGACGGACGTGGTGCTGGTGGACGGGACACCGCGCGGGCGCGAGTACGTGCTGACCCGCTCCGACAAGCGGTCCTTCCCCTTCAAGACCGACAAGGAGCAGGCCGACCGGATCCAGCTGCTGCTGGCGCACGGGTACCGGCAGCTCTGGGCCGAGGACGGGGTGGTGCTGCTGCACCGCGAGGGCGACCAGCCGATCCCCGGTGAGCACGTGCCGGGGCCGGGCAGCAAGCCGGTCCAGGACGAGGTGCCGTCCGACGTGGGGCACAACCTGTTCAAGGGCTGATCCGCGCGCCGTCACGGGCCGGTCCGCGTACCGTCCGCCCGGACGACGGCCACCGGGCAGGGCGCGTGGTGCAGGCAGTACTGGGCGACGGTGCCCAGCGGGGCGTCCGGCGGGGTGGAGTGGCCGCGGTTGCCGAGGACGAGCAGGGCGGCGCCGGCCGCGGCGGCGACCAGGGCGGGCCCGGGCGGCCCGGCCTTGAGCCGGCGGTCCAGCCGGAGACCGCAGTCCAGCCGGAGACCGCAGTCGGCGGCCGCCTCGTCGAGGATCTCCGCGGCGCGGCGCTCCGGTTCGAAGCCGTCCAGGGCCGGCGGCACCAGGCCGTGCTCGCCGAACAGGGAGGGGAAGTCCCAGACCGCCACCGCCTCCAGCGGGCCGCCGGTGCGGCGGGCCAGGCGGGCCGCCCAGCGGACCGCGGCGCGGGCGGGGGCGGAGCCGTCCACGCCGACCACGATCCGGCCGCGCGGCTGCACCCTTCGATCGTAGACGCGGTCGAGGGCCGGCCGGAAGGTGTCCGGCCGGCCCTCGACGGGTGGGGCCGGGACTACGGGCGCTCGGCGTAGTGGCCGTGCTGGTGGTGCGAGCCCTGGGGCGGGACGGCGCCGTGGTGGCCGGGGCGGTGGCCGCGCGGGTGCCGGGTCAGGTGGTAGCCGAGGATGCCGGCCAGGGCGGCCAGGAAGCCGCCGCCGATGGTCCAGTACCAGCGGCTGTTCCAGCCGGAGAACCAGCCGGTGTACCAGTGGTCCTGCTCCGCGACCGGGGCCGCGGCCCGGGCCGTGCTCGCGCCGCCGCCGACCGGCGGGACCAGCGGCGCCTTGAGCGCGCCGCCCTCGGGCTGGGCGTTGTCGGCGTTGCCCTTGGCGGCGACGTGCAGCTGGGTGGTGGCGGCCAGGCCGAGGTCGGGCTGCGGGGCGTCGGTGACCGAGAGCCGGACGTAGTAGGTGCCGGGCAGCGGGTCGCCGGACCACGGCTCGGCCCAGGTGCGGACCTCGCGCAGGGTGCAGTTCAGCGCCAGCGAGGTGGTGTTCTGGTCGCCGGTGGCGTTCTGGGTGCCGGCGGTGCAGGCCTGGCGGCGGCGCAGCCCGTCGAAGACCTCGACGCTCCAGGTCTGCGGGCCGTGCCGGTCGGCGGCCGGGGCCAGGTTGACGGTCAGGCTGACCGTCGGGGTCTGGCCCTCGGAGGCGCCGAACGCCCAGTAGAGGTAGTCGCCGGTGGAGACGGCGACATCGGCGTCCTGGCCGGGGGAGAGGTTGACCGCGGTCAGGAAGGAGGTGCCGGCCTTGGTGGCCGGGGCCGGGGTGCCGCTCGCGGTCGCCGTCGGGGACGGCGAGGCGGCGGAGGCGGCCGGGGCGCCCAGCGCGAGGGCGGGCAGCAGGGCGAGGGCGGCGAGGGCGCCGCGGATCGTCGTACGCATGATCAGTTCTCCCGCCAGACGGCGATCCGCCAGCGTGCGATCCAGCCGGCGAGCAGGCCGAGGACCAGGCCGGCCAGGGTGAGGGTGAGCAGCAGGATCCAGCCGCGGCCGAGGCCCATGGCGGCGCCCTCGGGGGCGGGCGAGGCGGAGGCGAGGTCCACGGTCAGCTCCAGCGGCATGCCGGGGTCGGCCTGGACGCCGGACTGCGGGGCCAGCGAGTTGCTGACCACCAGGCAGACGGTGGTGTCCGGCTTGTCCTTCGCGGAGGCGGTGGGGCTCGCGGTGACGTAGCCCTTGGAGTCGTTGGTGGACCAGCGCAGGCCGGTGGAGATCACGTCGGCGCGGGCGCTGCCGGCGTCGGTGCCGCGGACCAGTTCCTGGCCGGCGGCGCTGGTGGCCTGGAGCAGGACGCCGTAGTCCCGGGCCACCGCGCGGTCGAGGCCGACGCTGACCGAGGCGCGCAGTTCCTGGCCGGACTTGACCGGGACCTTGTAGACGCGGTGCTCGGAGAACTTCTCCCGGTCGCTGTAGACGCCGGGGGTGAGCACCGGGGCGCTCTCGCACTTGTCGGTGCCGGCGGTCTTGGACGGGGTCACCGTGTAGGTGTCGTTGGAGCGGTCGACCAGCTGCTTCACCTTGTCGGTGAGCTGCTGGGGGGTGCGGACGTCGGTGTAGGTGCCGCCGGTCGCGTTGGCGATGCAGAGCAGCTGCTGGCGGGTCTTGTCGTCGTGCGCCAGGCCGAGGGTGTCGACCACCAGGTGGATGCCCTGGGAGGCGAGTTCGCGGGCGACGTCGCACGGGTCGGGCGGGGTGCAGGTGTCCTCGCCGTCGGTGATCAGGACGATCCGGCGGGTGGCGTCGCCCTTGCCGAGGTCCTGGGCCGCGCCGCGCAGGGCGAGGCCCATCGGGGTCCAGCCGGTGGGGCGCAGGGTGGCGACCGCGGTCTTGGCCTCGACCTTGTTGGTCTTTCCGACCGGGAAGAGCTGCTTGGTGTCCTGGCAGCCGATGTTCTTGTCGTTGCCGGGGTAGGTGGCGCCGAGGGTGCGGATGCCGAACTCGGTCTCCGCGGGCAGGGCGTCGATCACCTCGTTCAGCGAGTTCTGGGCCACCGAGATGCGGCTCTTGCCCTGGATGTCGGCGGTGTTCATGGAGCCGCTGACGTCCAGGATCAGGTCGACCTTGGGGGCCTCCTTCGGTGCGGGGGAGGCGCCGGCTGATGGTTCGTCGGCGTGGGCGGGCAGGCCGAGGAGCAGCGAGGCGCCCGTTATCGCCAGGGCGGCCAGCAGGCTGCCGAGCCTGGTCTTCGGTCGTCGTCCGGTATTCACCCGGCCGATCCTAGGGATCATCAGTTCGTCAAGGCCAAACGAGACCGGACGGTGCACCCGCCCGCCCCGGCGTGAACTCCGGCGTGCGGGGCAGGGTTTGCCGGACGCGGTGCTGACGTCGGCCTTACCCGCGCTGGATAGCCTTCGGGGGACCGGAGGGAGGCGGGGTGCGGATGGAGCTGGCCGCGGTCGGCAAGCGGTACGGGCGGGGCGGGCGGTGGATCCTGCGGGACGTCGGACTGGTCGTGGGGCCGGGGGAGTTGGTGCGGATCTCCGGGGCGAACGGGAGCGGCAAGTCGACGCTGCTGCGGCTGGCGGCCGGGATCGAGCGGCCGAGCACCGGCCGGGTGGTGCGGCCCGGGTCGGCGGCGTACGTGCCGGAGCGGTTCCCGCCGGCGCTGCCGTTCGACGCGGCCTCGTACCTGGTGCGGGTGGGCCGGGTGCACGGGCTGTCGGCGGGGGAGGCGCGGCGGCGGTCGGGGCAGTGGCTGGACCGGTTCGGCATCGCGGACCGGGCGGGCACCCCGTTGAGCCGGCTGTCCAAGGGCACCTGTCAGAAGGTGGCGGTGGTGCAGGCGTTGATCGCCGAGCCTCGGGTGCTGCTGCTGGACGAGGCCTGGACCGGGCTGGACCCGCGGGCGCGGGCGGTGCTGGACGACGCGGCCGCCGAGCGGGCGGCGGCGGGTGGCGCGGTGCTGTTCGTGGACCACGACCCGGCCCGGCTGGCAGGGCGGACCAGCGCCGCCTACCGTGTGGGCGCGGACGGCGGGCTGCGGCCGGTCGGGGAGCCGGTGCCGGCGCTGGACGGGGGGCCGGTGGTGGAGGTCGAGGTGGACCTCGCGGACGGTGCCCCGCTGCCGCGGCGGCTGCCCGGCGGGCCGGTGGTGACCGCGCTGGACGGTACGGCGGTGCGGCTGGAGGTGCCGGCCGGGCACTCGGACGCCCTGCTGCGCGGCCTGCTGCTGAGCCGCCCGGCGCTGCGGGTGCTGGCGGTGCGCCGACGGGAGGAGGGGTGATGGGGCAGGTCGGGGCGCTGACCCGGTACCACCTGGAGCTGCTGGTGCGCTCGCACGCCTGGCTGCCGCCGTTCCTGGCGTTCGCGCTGGTGCTGGTGGTCGGGGTGACGCCGGGTGATCCGCTGCTGGGCGGGCTCGGGTTCGGGGCGGGGCTGCTGGTGCCCGTGAGCGCCTGGTGCGTGCGCGGTGTGCTGACGGCCGAGCCGCCGGCCTCGCGGGCCTGCCTGGTGGCGGTGGCGGGCCCGGTGCGGGTGCACCTGGGGGCGCTGCTGGCGGCGGTGACGGCGGGGCTGCTGCTGGCGGTGGGCGAGGTGGCGGCGCTGTGGTGGGTCGGCGGCGCGGTGGCCGACCCGGGGGCGGGGCGGGAGCCGGGTGTCGGCCGGGCGCTGCTGGCCGGGCTGGTGGCCTCGGTGGTCTGCGTGCTGCTGGGGGCGTCGGCCGGGGTGCTGGGCAACCGTCCGGTGCTGGTCCGCTCGCCGTACGGGATCCTGGCGGCGCTGGGGTCGGCCGCGGCGGCGCTGGTGCTGCCGGGTTCGCCGGCCAACGCGGCGGTGCGCGGGGTGGTGACGGCGGCCCGGACCGGGCGGGTGGCCGTGCCCTGGGGTGAACTGCTGCTCTCCGTCGTGCTGTTGGCCGTGTTCGGGGCGGGGGCGGCGGTGCTGGCCGGGCGGCGGCCGGAGTGAGGTGCGGCGGGCACGGTCGTGGCAAAGGCGGACACACCGTGGCAAAGAGTCGATATATATGGATAGTGCTCGTTAGGGTGACGAACCGGGGCACCGGTGTCCGGACCCGGTCGGCCCCTTCGACTCCCGCCTCCCCCAGGACGGTCCGTGGCGACACCCTCCGCCGTGACGAGATCCGCGGCCCGGCCGGTCCGGCCGGTGCGGCCCCGGCGCACCACCGAGCTGGTGCTGGTGCTGGCCGCCGTCCTGATCGCCGTGTTCGGCTACGTCGAGGTCGGGGTGAACCTCGACGGGCGGGCGCCCGCCGACGCCGCCCAGTACGGGGCGGCGCTCGGCGTACTCGCCCTGGCGGCGCACGGCGCGGTCCGCCTGCGGGCCCGGTACGCGGACCCGCTGCTGCTGCCGATCGCGGTGCTGCTGAACGGGATCGGCCTGGTGGTGATCTACCGCCTGGACCGGGCCACCCCCGGCCGGGAGGCCGCCTCCACCCAGCTGCTCTGGTCGGCCCTGGGGGTGGGACTGTTCACCGCCGTGCTGCTGCTGGTGCGCGACCACCGGCGGCTGCGCCGCTACGCCCACGTCGGGGCGCTGCTGGCGCTGGTCCTGCTGGTGCTGCCGATCCTCTTCCCGCCGGTGTACGGCTCGCGGATCTGGATCGTGGTCGGGCCGCTGTCCTTCCAGCCGGGGGAGTTCGCCAAGATCCTGCTGGCGGTCTTCTTCGCCGCCTACCTCGCGGTGCACCGGGACGCGCTGGCGCTCACCGGCCGCCGGGTCTGGCGCTGGCAGCTGCCGCGCGGGCGGGTGCTCGGGCCGGTGCTGCTGATCTGGGCGGCCTTCGTCGGGGTGCTGGTGCTGGAGACCGACCTCGGGACGGCCCTGCTGTACTTCGGGCTGTTCGTGGTGATGCTCTACGTGGCCACCGCGCGCACCGGCTGGATCGCGATCGGGCTGGGCCTGGCGGCGGTCGGCGCGGTGACGGTGGGCTGGCTCTCGCCGCACGTGCACAGCCGGGTGGTGGACTGGCTGGACCCGCTGGGCTCGATCGCGGCGGGCCGGGGCGCCAACCAGATCGCCCAGTCGCTGTTCGCCTTCGCCTGGGGCGGTGAGCTGGGCACCGGGCTGGGCGACGGGCACTCGGTGCTGATCGGTTTCGCCGCCAAGTCGGACTTCATCCTCGCCACCATCGGCGAGGAGCTCGGCCTGACCGGGCTGTTCGCCGTGTTCCTGCTGTACGCGGTGCTGGTCTCGCGCGGCTTCCGGACCGGCATCGCGCTGCGCGACCCGTTCGGGCGGCTGCTGGCGATCGGGCTGGCCGCGATCGTCGGCCTCCAGGTGTTCGTGGTGGCGGGCGGGGTGCTGGCGCTGATCCCGCTGACCGGGATGACGATGCCGTTCATCGCCCAGGGGGGTTCGTCGGTGGTGACCAACTGGATCATCGTGGCGCTGCTGGTGCGGATGAGCGACGACGCCCGGCGGCCGGTCCCCGCGCCCGCGCCGCTCCCCGTGACCGCGCCCGGGACCGCGCCCGTGACCGGTCCGGAGCAGGGGCCCGGCGCCGGGCCGGAGGCGCGGTGATGGCCGGCCTCGGGCCGCGGGGCAACGGGCCGCAGGGGCTGCCCGGGATCTCGGTCACCGGGCGCCGGGCGGCCACCTTCTGCCTGCTGCTGGTCGGGGCGCTGTGCGTGCAGGCCACCCGGGTGCAGGTCTTCGAGGCCCGGGACCTGGACCGCAACAGCGCCAACCAGCGGCTGGTCGTCGAGCGCTACGCCCGCCCGCGCGGGGACATCCTGGTCGACGGGCAGCCGGTGACCGGCTCCCGGCCCACCGGCGGCCGGTACGCCTACAAGCGCACCTACGCCGACGGGACGACGTACGCCGCCGTCACCGGCTTCTCCTCCCAGGCGTACGGCAACAGCCAGCTGGAGGGCACCGAGGACGGCCTGCTGAACGGCACCGACGGCCGGCTGACCGGCTGGTCGCTCCGGGACGCGCTCACCCGCCGGCGCAGCCCCGGCGGGAACGTCCTCACCACGATCGACCGGGCCGCCCAGCAGGCCGCGGTGCGCGGGCTCGGCGACCAGAAGGGCGCGGTGGTCGCGATCGAGCCGGCCACCGGGCGGATCCTGGCGCTGGCCAGCACCCCCTCCTACGACCCGGGCGACTTCGCCGGCTCGGCGGGGGCCGACCAGACGGCCTGGAACCGGCTGCAGGCCGACCCCGACCAGCCGATGCTCAACCGGGCGCTGCGCCAGACCTACCCGCCGGGCTCGACCTTCAAGGTGGTCACCGCCGCGGCGGCGCTGGCGGCCGGGGTGGTGACCGACCCGGACGCGCCGACCGACGCGCCCTTCCCGTACGTGCTGCCGGGGACGACCACGCCGCTGGTGAACGACAGCGCGGCCTGCGACCGGCCCGGGCTGTCGCTGGACGCGGCGATGACCGCCAGCTGCAACAGCGTGCTGGGCCACCTGGGGGTGCGGACGGGGGTGGAGAGGCTGGTGGCGACGGCCGAGGGCTTCGGCTTCAACGACCCGAAGCTGGACGTGCCGGTGCGCCCGGCCCGGTCGAACGTCGACACCGCGATGGACCCGGCGCAGCTGGCGCTCTCCTCGATCGGGCAGTTCGACACCGCGGCCACCCCGCTGGTGATGGCGATGGTCGCGGCCGGGGTCGCCAACGACGGGACGGTGATGCGGCCGCGGCTGGTGGACCGGCTGACCAGGGGCGACGGCACCGTGGTCGAGGTGCGCGGGCCGGCCGTGTACCGGCAGGCGCTGACCCCGGCGGTGGCCGGGCAGCTGCGGAAGCTGATGACGGACGTGGTGGAGAACGGCACCGGCGGCAACGCCCGGATCCCCGGGGCGGTGGTCGGCGGCAAGACCGGTACCGCCCAGCACGGGGTGGACAACAGCGGGACGCCGTACGCCTGGTTCATCTCCTGGGCCGCGCCGGCCGGTTCGGCCGCCGTGGCGCCGGTCGCGGTGGCGGTGGTGGTCGCGGACAGTGACGCCACGGACGTCACGGGTGGCGCGCTGGCCGCCCCGATCGCCCGCTCGGTGATGCGGGCGGTGCTCGGCCGCTGACTCGGACAGGGGTGCTGACCTGGTCTTTTATCCGATGCCCGGAAGATCCGCCGCGTGCGAAGTGTCCGGTTTGTGAGCTCTGGTGCGCCGATTCGTACAATGCGCGGATCGGTATTGTTTGTTTGCGACACTGGCGCCTTTGCCGGGTACTGTCCCATGTTTGTTCGGTTGGTCCCCGAAGTCACCCCCCAGTACTCGGAGTGACCGGCCACCAGGACACCCTCCCCCGCCCAGAAGGACAGCAGTTTTGGCCAGCAACACCCTCGGTGCGCGTCTGCTGCGCCGCAAGCCCGTCTCGACCCTGCTCGCCGAGAGCGAGGGCCACGGCCTTCCGGCCGGCGCACCCGAGGAGGGCGGCCGCTCCGGCATCCACCTGCGCCGCTCGATCGGGCTCTGGCAGCTGTCCGCGATCGGCATCGGCGCCACCATCGGCACCGGCATCTTCTTCGTGCTCAACACGGCGGTGCCGTCGGCCGGTCCGGCGGTCATCCTGTCCTTCGTGATCGCCGCGGTCACCGCCGGGCTCACCGCGCTCTGCTACGCCGAGATGGCCTCCGCGATCCCGGTCTCCGGCTCCTCGTACTCCTACGCCTACGCGACCCTCGGCGAGGGCGTCGCCTTCGGCGTCGGGATCTGCCTGCTGATGGAGTACGGCGTCTCCGCCTCGGCCATCGCGGTGACCTGGGCCGAGTACCTGAACAAGTTCTTCGACCTGGCCTTCGGGTTCAAGATCCCCGAGCAGCTCTCCGGCGCGCCGGACAGCACCCACTGGTTCAACCTGCCGGCGCTGCTGCTGGTCGCCATGGTCTGCTTCCTGCTGATCCGCGGGGTCAGCGAGTCGGTGAAGGTCAACGCCGCCATGGTCGCGGTCAAGATCGTGATCCTGCTGCTGTTCATCGGCGTCGCGCTCACCGGCTTCCACTCCGGCAACCTGACCCCGTTCATGCCGCTCGGCATCGGCGGCGTGCAGGTCGCCGCGTCCAGCATCTTCTTCTCCTTCATCGGCCTGGACGCCGTGTCCACCGCCGGTGAGGAGGTCAAGAACCCGCGCCGGACCATGCCGATGGCGATCATCATCTCGCTGGTCGTGGTGACCCTGCTCTACATCCTGGTCGCGCTGGCCGGCATCGGCGCCCAGCCGTGGCAGAAGTTCGACGGCCAGGAGGCCGGGCTCGCCCAGATCCTCCAGGACATCACCGGCCAGAGCTGGCCCGCGATGATCTTCGCGGTCGGCGCGATCGTCTCGATCTTCAGCATCACGCTGGTGGTGATCTACGGGCAGACCCGCATCCTCTACTCGATGGGCCGCGACGGCCTGCTGCCCAGGCGCTTCGCCGAGCTCTCCCCGCGCACCGGCACCCCGGTCTGGAACACCCTGGTGGTCGGGCTCGGCGTGGGCGCGCTGGCCGCGTTCATCCCGCTGAACGTGCTGGCCGACATCACCAGCCTGGGCACCCTGATCGCCTTCTCGGTGGTCTCGATCGGCGTGATCGTGCTGCGCCGCACCCAGCCCGACCTGCCGCGCGGCTTCAAGGTCCCCGGCTACCCGGTCGTCCCGCTGCTCAGCGTCGGCTTCTGCGTCTACCTGATCACCGGCCTGCACGCCGACACCTTCCGGGCCGGGGCGATCGCCCTCGCCGTCGCCCTGGTCGTCTACTTCGGCTACAGCGTCAAGCACTCCCGCCTGGAGCGCGCCGAGCAGCCGGCCGTCCCGAGCGGGACCGGCACCGGCTGACCAGGGCGTCGGCCGCCGGGCCGTTATCCAATCGTGAAGGGCCGCCGCGTGGTACGACACCCGGCGGCCCTACGCGCGTAGCGTCCCGACCGGGGCCCGAGGCGGTGGCGACAGCGCCCGGTTCGCCGCCATAACCTTCCACCATGGTGAGCACCCGCACGCCCGGCTTCTCCCGCCCGCGCGGCCGCTTCACCGGCCGTTCCAGAACGCCGGCCCCGACCATCGACGCCGAACCGCCGCCCAGACCCGGACGGCCGCCGACGGGCTCCACCGGCCGCCCGTTCCCCCGCCAGCGTGGTGAGAGCACCTTCCCGCCCACGCCCGTTCGGTGGAATCCCGCCCGGCTCGCCTCGCTGCGCTGGGTGCAGCTGCTCGGCTGTCTGATCGCGGCCGGCTGGGCCGCGGCCTTCCCGCTCGTCTCCGACCTGGCCAACCAGCGGCTGTGGGGCCTGGTCGCGGCCCCCGCCTACGTGGTGGCCGGGCTGCTCTGCCTCACCCTGCCGCGCCGCTTCGCGGCCGAGGCCGCCGCCGTGGTCGCCCTGCTCGGGGCCGTGCTGGCGCCGCTCGGGCTGCTCGCGGTGACCGGCCGCCACCAGTCCGAGGTGATGGTGGTCGAACGCTCGGCCCACCTGATGCTCACCACCGGCGACGTCTACCTCCCGCACCCGGTGGTGGTCACCGACTACAACCCCTACCTCCCGGCGATGTCCCTGTTCGGACTGCCGCGCCAGCTGCTCGGCAGCTCCACCGCCTTCGCCCGGGTCGCCGGGGACGCCCGGATCTGGTTCGCCCTCACCTTCGTGGTCTGCCTGCTGGCCGCCTGGCGGCTGCTCCGGCCCACCCGGCCCGGCACCGACGGCCATCGCGCGCCGCTGCTGCCGCTGGCCGTCCTCACCGCCTCGCCGCTGATAGCGCTGGCCCTGGTGGTCGGCGGCGTCGACCTGCCGCTGATCGGGGTCTGCTGCCTGGCGATGGCGCTCGCCGAGCGGGACCGCACCGTCGCCGCCGGGCTGGTGCTCGCGCTCGCCTGCAGCCTCAAGTGGACCGCCTGGCCCGCCCTGCCGGTGGCCGTCCTGCTGCTGTGGCGGCTGTACGGCCGGCGGCCCGCCGCCCGCACCGCGCTGATCGGGGCCGGGGTGAGCGCGGCGGTGCTGCTGCCGTCCGTCCTGACCCAGCCGCAGGCGCTGCGCGACCAGGTGGTGCGCTTCCCGCTCGGGATGACCGCGATCCGCACCCCGGCGGGCAGCCCGCTGCCCGGCAAGGTGCTGGCCGGCTTCGGGCCGACCGGGCACACCGTCTCCCTCGCGCTGATGACCCTGGCCCTGGTCGGGGTGGCGATCTGGCTGGTGGCCCGGCCGCCGGTCTCCGCGATCGCCGCCGCCGACCTGCTGGCCGCCGGGTTGGCGATCGCCTTCACGCTCGCCCCGGCCGGGCGGTTCGGGTACCTGGCGCTGCCCGCCGTCCTGGTGATCTGGCCCCGGCTGGCGGCCCGGCGCTGGAGCAGCCGGCGCCCGGCGGCGCCCAGGCCCGCGCCGGAGGTGCCGCGGCCCGCCCTGCCGAGGAGCTGACCGGGCCCGCACGCACGGGAGCCCGCCACGTCGTCCGTGGCGGGCTCCTCGCGTACCGGACTCAGGCGCTCACTTGTTGCCGGACTTGAGCAGCGAGGCCACGGCCGGGCCGGCCGCGTCCACGCCGTGGCCGCCGCCCTGGACCTCGGCGGCGACCGCGAGGTTGCCGCGGAAGGCGGTGAACCAGCTGTTGGTGGTGGACGCGCCCTGGACCTCGGCGGAGCCGGTCTTGGCCCCCGCGTTGTCGGTGATCCCGGCCATCACCTGGCTGGCCGTGCCGCCGACGGCGGTGGCGTTCATCATCGCGCGCAGCTTGGCGGCGACGTCCGGCGAGATCTGCCGGGCCGCCTGCTGCTGGGGCAGTCCGGCGACCAGGATCGGCTGCTTGAACGCGCCGCTCTGGACGGTCGCCGTGATCGAGGCGATGGCCAGCGGGTTCATCTGGACCTTGCCCTGGCCGATGTAGTTCATCGCCTGCTCGTCCTTGCTGCCCGGGGTCGCCGGGATCTTGCCGTCGGCGTTCGGCAGGCCGGTCTTCCACTCCAGGCCGATGCCGTACACGTCCTTGGCGGTGCCGGACAGCGTCTCGGGCTTGAGGCTGGTCAGGCCCTGGTTGATGAAGGCGGTGTTGCAGGACACCATGAAGTCCTTCTGGAGCGAGTAGTCCGGGAAGGCGCCGGGGAAGTCGTTCGGGATCGCCACCGGGTTGCTGCTCTTCTCCGGGCAGGCCACGTTGCTGTCCGGGGTGAGCCCGGACTCCAGCAGGGCCGTCGAGGTGACGATCTTCATCGTCGAACCGGGGGCGAGCAGGCCGGTGAAGGCCCGGTTCTGGCCGGTGGCCGGGGCGTTGGCGAAGGCCAGCACCTGGCCGGTGCTGGGCTCGACGGCCACGATGGAGCCCTGCTTGCCGCCCAGGTCGGTCATCGCCTTCTCGGCGGCGGCCTGGAGGGTGTTGTCGATGGTCACCTTGAACGGCTTGCCGGGCTTGGGCTCGACGATGGTGAACAGCTTGTCCGCGGCGGTCTTGCCGGCCGGGTCGGTGATCACCACCGCGCTGCCCGCGTCCTGGTCCTTGTTCGGGTCCGGCGGCAGCAGCTTGTGGGCGTTGTCCTGGAGGGTGGCCATCAGCGCCGGGGTGAGCGAGGCGCCCTGCAGCGCCTTGCCGTTGCGGTCCACCACGGTGGACGGCGGGGCGAAGACCTGCTGGGTGGCGATGGTCTCGTTGCCGGACAGGTGCGGGTGGATCACCGAGGGCGCCCAGTGCACGGCCGGGGTGTTGTCGCTCATCTTCACGACGCCGAGGAAGCCGTTGTAGTCCCAGACCCGGCTGGTGCCGGCGAACTCGGCGCGGGCCTTGAAGCCCATCAGCACGCCGGTGGGCCCGGAGGGGGAGGCGGCGGCGGACGGCGAGTCGGTGGCGCCGGCGGTGGCGCCCGCGGACGGGGTCGCCGAGGCCGCGCCGGTCGGCTTGGCCGGGGCCGGGGTGCCGGTCGCCGAGGCGAAGGCCTGCGGCGTGGCCGGGCCGGCCGGGGACAGGGTCAGCGCGCTCGGCTTCACCTGGTCCTTGAAGGCCGTCAGCGCCGTGGTGGCCGCGGCCGGGTCGTCGGTCAGCGAGGCCGCCTTGGCGATGTCGCCGGAGGTCCAGGCCGCCAGGAAGTCCTTCGCACCGCTCGCCGCCTGGTCGGCCGTGGGCGGCTCGGCGACCACCGTGCGGGGCTTCTTGTCGCCGGACGAGGAGTCCGACCCGCCCATCAGGCTGTAGGCCCCGTAGCCACCGCCCGCGAGGACGGCGATGGACACGCCGGTGATGATGCCGATCTTCGCGCCACTGCGCATGGTGCAAATCCCCCAGGGGTCTCGCGGCCGGGCGCAACCGGCGGGGCCGGAAACGCGGTACTCCCCCCACCCTAGGCAGGGCGGATCGGTGCGCCGACGAAACGCCGGGGACTTGTGACGGATCTGGTACGTGTTGTGGACGGGTTCGGACGGTTGGAGGGGGACCGTGTGCGCGCCCTCCCCGGACGCTTCCGCCGCTGGTCACGGGGGTCTCAGATCCAGCTGTTGAACCACATCCGGGCGCGCCAGTCGCTCAGCGGGATGGTCTGCCCGGTGAACAGCGGATAGAAGTACAGGAAGTTCCAGATGATCAGCAGCACCAGCAGCCCGGCCGCGGCCGAGCCGATGATCCGGCGGTCCCGGGAGGCGCCGGCCGGCCCGATCAGCGCGCCGATCAGCATCGTCACGGCGAGCACCAGGAACGGGACGAAGACCACCGCGTAGAAGAGGAAGATCGTCCGCTGCTGGTAGAGGAACCACGGCAGGTAGCCGGCGGCCAGGCCGCACAGCAGCGCGCCGGCCCGCCAGTCCCGGCGGAAGGCCCAGAGCCACAGGCAGTAGACCAGCGCCAGCAGGGCCGTCCACCAGAGCAGCGGGGTGCCGATGCCCAGCACCTCACGGGCGCAGTCGGCGACGGTGCAGCCGCTCTGGCCGAGCTTGGGGGACTCGTAGTAGAAGGACACCGGGCGGCCCAGCACCAGCCAGGACCACGGGTTCGACTGGTAGGTGTGCGGGTCGGTCAGGTGGGTGTGGAACTCGTAGACCGTCGAGTGGTAGTGCCACAGGGCCCGCAGGCCCTCGGGTATCCACGGGTAGTCGGTGGAGCGGCCGACCGCCCAGTCCCGGCCCCAGCCGCCCTGGCCGGGTGCGTTGCTGCTGGCGAACCAGCCCCACCAGGACGCCACGTAGACCGCGACCGAGACCACGACGACCGACACGAAGGCGGGCACCACGTCCCGGGCCAGCACCGCCAGGTACGGGCGCGGGGCGCCGGCCAGCCGGCGGGCGCCGACGTCCCACAGCACGGTCATCAGGCCGAACGCGGCCGCGACGTACAGGCCGCTCCACTTGGTGGCGCAGGTCAGGCCGACGCAGACGCCGGCCGCGATCCGGTACGGGCGCCAGCCCAGGTGGAGCCGCTGGGCGAGCACCGCGTCCTCGACCCCGCCGAGCCTGGCCGCGAGCCGGGCCCGGGTGCGGTCCCGGTCCAGGACCAGGAAGCCGAAGGCGGCGAGGATCCAGAACATCACCACCAGGTCGAGCAGGGCGGTGCGGCTGAGCACCAGGTGCAGGCCGTCCACCGAGAGCAGCAGTCCGGCCACGCAGCCCAGCAGGGTGGAGCGGAACATCCGGCGGGCGATCCGGGCCAGCATCAGCACCGACAGGGTGCCGAGCAGGGCCACCGCGAACCGCCAGCCGAAGGGGTTCATGCCGAACAGCTGCTCGCCCGCGCCGATGATCCACTTGCCCACCGGCGGGTGCACCACGTACGACGGCGTCGAGCGGTACGGCACGGCCGCGCCCGGCGTCATGATCGTCGTGTTGGCGTCCTCCGGCCAGTTGATCTCGTAGCCGCCGTGCCAGAGCGCGTAGGCGTCCTTGGCGTAGTACGTCTCGTCGAAGATGATCGCGTGCGGCTGGCCGAGGCCGGTGAACCGCAGCAGCCCGGCGAACACCGCGACCGCGACCGGTCCCAGCCAGCCGGACCAGCGGCACAGGAAGTACCAGAGGCCCTGCGGCAGCCGCACGCCCAGCCGCAGCAGCAGCGGGGACTGCGCGACGTCGGGCCGGGTAACCCCGGGGCCGTCCGGCATCGGCGGGACGAGGCGCTCGGTGAGCGTGCCGGTCGGGCGGGCCCGGTAGCCGAACCCGGCCAGGCGCTCCCGCCAGGGCGCGGGTGCCAGGGGTGGCTCCGGTGTCAGGGGTGACTCCGGTGAGCGGGGGGACGGCAGGCCGACACCGCCCCGCGCGGAGTGGTCCGTACCCGTGGGCGTCTGCGCCGCCGTGTCGCCGTTCATCCGCCACATCGTAGGGGCGCTCCTCGTACGTGTGACCGGTCCCTCGGAAGCTGACCGAATCGTCACCAAACGCCCCGGCGGCCCGGAGCTGCGAGGATGGGGCCCGTGACAGGAGTACTCGTTCTCGCAGGCACCCCCATCGGCGACGTCTCGGACGCCCCGCCCCGGCTGCTCACCGAGCTGGCCACGGCGGACGTCATCGCGGCGGAGGACACCCGGCGGCTGCGCCGGCTCACCCAGGCCCTCGGGGTGACCCCGGCCGGGCGGGTCGTCTCCTACTTCGAGGGCAACGAGGTCGGCCGCACCCCCGAGCTGGTCGAGGCGCTCCTGGGCGGCGCCCGGGTGCTGCTGGTCACCGACGCCGGGATGCCGTCCGTCTCCGACCCCGGCTACCGGCTGGTGGCCGCCGCCGTCGAGGCCGACGTCAAGGTCACCGCGGTGCCCGGGCCGTCCGCGGTGCTCACCGCGCTCGCGCTGTCCGGCCTGCCGGTCGACCGCTTCACCTTCGAGGGCTTCCTGCCGCGCAAGACCGGCGACCGGGCCCGGCAGCTGGCCACCGTCGCCGCCGAACCGCGCACCATGGTCTTCTTCGAGGCGCCGCACCGGATCGCCGAGGCGCTGGCCGCGATGGCGGAGGCCTTCGGGCCGCAGCGCCCGGCCGCCGTGTGCCGCGAGCTCACCAAGACCTACGAGGAGGTCAAGCGCGGGCCGATCGGCGAGCTGGCGGCCTGGGCCGCGGACGGTGTCAGGGGCGAGATCACCGTCGTGGTCGCGGGCGCCCCGCCGGCCGCGCCCCAGGAGCTGACCCCGGCCGAGCTGGCCCGGCTGGTGGCCGTCCGGGAGGAGGCCGGGGAGCGGCGCAAGGAGGCCATCGCGGCGGTCGCGGTCGAACTGTCCGTGCCCAAGCGGGAGGTCTTCGACGCGGTCGTCGCGGCGAAGCGGGAAGCCGTGGAAGGGGCTTTGAAAAAGGGGTGAATTCCGGGGGTTGCGTGGCGGGCGGGGAGTCGTACCTTGGAGGGAAGGCCCGGCTAAACGCCCGCTGCGATGAAGGTTCGACCCCGGATTCCGGTTCCCGACGCGCCCTTTGTATAGGGCTCGCCAACCCGCATCCAAGTCTTCACAAGAAGGGCGTCAGCCAGGGCGGTACGGGCATTTCCTTGAACGGAAAGACCCAGCCGGGCGAGCGCCCGACGGGCACTGGGAGTTGGCTATGAGCGACACGATCGGTAGCCCCCGCAGTGGCAACGCGCTGAACGCCCCCGGCCTGGCGGGGCGGGCGCACACTCCCGTCGAGACCGTCCGGGAGGCCTACTCCTTCGCCTGCCTGCGCTGCGGGTACGGCTGGGAGCAGGCGTACGACATCGAGCACCACGTGGCCCGGGACGGTCACATCGTGTTCGAGTACCACGCCAACGGTGTCCGGGTGCCGTCCCCGCTGCTCAAGCCGACCTGCCCGGGCTGCGGTGGGCACACCGTCCGGATCATGCGCGAGGGCCGGGTGGCCGGCGCCGACCAGCCCTGGCAGCACGCCCCCGGCTACCCCGCGCACGCCGAGCCGGCCCGGCCGGCCCCGGCCGCCGGGCCCGCCCGGCCGCAGGGGCGCTGGGCCCGGTTCTGGTCGCGGCTCCTGGGCTGACCGGGCCGACGGGTCCGGGGCCGACCGGGCCGACGGGTCCGGGGGAGCGCGGCCGGGGCCGCCCGCCGCGAGCAGTGCGGCGGGCGGCCCCGCGGTACGCCCGGGCGATATCCGGTCGAGGGGTGCGTTCGGGCCCGACTAAGCTTTCCGACCATGGCGGCCACTTCAGACCACAGCACCACCGGGACGAGCGCCCCGGCGTACTACGTTTCCACTCCGATCTACTACGTCAACGACCGTCCCCACCTGGGCCACGCGTACACCACCGTGGCGGGCGACGTCCTCACCCGCTGGCACCGCCAGCGCGGCGAGAAGGTGTGGTACCTGACCGGCACCGACGAGCACGGTCAGAAGATCATGCGGACCGCCGAGGCCAACGGCGTCAGCCCGCAGGAGTGGTGCGACAAGCTGGTCGAGGAGGCCTGGAAGCCGCTCTGGCAGCACCTGGAGATCGCCAACGACGACTTCATCCGCACCACCGAGGAGCGGCACACCGCCCGGGTGCAGGAGTTCGTCCAGGACCTGTTCGACAAGGGCGAGATCTACAAGGGCGGCTACTCCGGCCCCTACTGCGTCGGCTGCGAGGAGTTCAAGCTCCCCGCCGAACTGCTCGACGGCGCCACCGAGGACGAGAAGCTCTGCTCCGTCCACAAGAAGCCGGTCGAGTGGCTGGAGGAGGAGAACTACTTCTTCCGCCTCTCCGCCTACGCCGAGCGGCTGCTGGAGTTCTACGCCGCCAACCCCGGCTTCATCCAGCCGGCCTCGGCCCGCAACGAGGTGCTGCGCTTCGTCGAGCAGGACCTCAAGGACCTCTCGATCTCCCGCTCCACCTTCAACTGGGGCGTGCCGCTGCCCTGGGACGAGAAGCACGTCCTCTACGTCTGGGTCGACGCGCTGCAGAACTACATCACCGCGGCCGGCTACGGCAGCGACCCGGAGCGCTTCGCCGAGCTCTGGCCGGCCTCCGTCCACCTGGTCGGCAAGGACATCCTGCGCTTCCACGCGGTGATCTGGCCGGCCATGCTGATGGCCGCGGGCCTGCCGCTGCCCAAGCGGGTCGTCGCCAACGGCTGGCTGATGGTCGGCGGCGAGAAGATGTCCAAGTCCAACCTGACCGGCATCGCGCCCACCGACCTCACCTCGCACTTCGGCGTCGACGCGTACCGCTACTACTTCCTGCGGGCGATCCCGTTCGGCACGGACGGCTCGTTCTCCTGGGAGGACTTCACCGCCCGCTACACCTCCGAGCTCGCCAACGACTTCGGCAACCTGGCCTCCCGGGTCGCCGCGATGGTCGGCAAGTACTTCGGCGGGACGCTGCCGGCCGCCACCGCCGCGGGCGAGGCCGAGCAGGCCGTCGCGGACGGGCTGGCCGCCGCCGTCGCCGCCGCCGACGCCAAGATCGGCGAGGAGCTGGACTTCGCCGGCGGCCTCGCGGCGATCTTCGAGTTCGTCAAGCAGGTCAACGGCTACCTCACCACGCAGGAGCCGTGGAAGGTCGCCAAGGACGAGTCCGAGGAGGGCCAGGCCCGCCTCGCCACCATCCTCTACACCGCCGCCGAGGCGCTGCGCGGCACCGCCGTGCTGCTCAACCCGGTGATGCCGTCCACCGCCGAGAAGCTGTGGGCCTCGCTGGGCGCCGCCGAGGGCCTCGGCGCGCTCGCCGA
Organism: Kitasatospora sp. NPDC056076; assembly: GCF_042266305.1. Taxonomy (NCBI): domain Bacteria; kingdom Bacillati; phylum Actinomycetota; class Actinomycetes; order Kitasatosporales; family Streptomycetaceae; genus Kitasatospora; species Kitasatospora sp. NPDC056076. The sequence goes on along the minus strand of NZ_JBHJWG010000038.1, from coordinate 34,443 downwards.
CCAGCGCATCGCCACCACCGGTGACTGGGGTCGGCTGCCCGTCGGCGCCACCGTCACCAAGGGCGAGATCCTGTTCCCGCGCCTCGAAGAGAAGCCGGCCTCCTGATGGCCGGCAAGGACGACGACCGGTCGACCCCGCCGCCGCTGCCGCACCCCCTGGCCGTGGCGGTGGCCGACTCGCACACCCACCTCGACATGCAGGCCGGCACCCCGGCCGAGGGGCTCGCCCGGGCCGCCTCGGTCGGGGTCGCCACGGTCGTCCAGGTGGGCTGCGACGTGCCCGGCTCGCGCTGGGCCGCCGAGCTGGCGGCGCAGTACGAGCAGGTGCACGCGGCCGTCGCCCTGCACCCCAACGAGGCGCCGCGGATCTTCCTCGGCGACGCCGACGGGTGGTCCGGGCAGCAGCGGCTCGCGGGCGGGCAGGCGGCGCTGGACGAGGCGCTCGCCGAGATCGACGCGCTGGCCGCGCTGCCGCAGGTCCGCGCCGTCGGCGAGACCGGGCTGGACTACTTCCGCACCGGGCCGGAGGGCGTGGAGATCCAGAAGGAGTCGTTCCGCCGCCACATCGAGATGGCCAAGCGGCACGGCAAGGCCCTGGTCATCCACGACCGCGACGCCCACGAGGACGTCATCGCCGTCCTGCTGGCCGAGGGCGCCCCGGAACGGACCGTCTTCCACTGCTACTCCGGCGACGCCGGGATGGCGAAGGTCTGCGCCGAGCACGGCTGGTACCTCTCCTTCGCCGGCCCGGTCACCTTCAAGGCCAACCAGCCGCTGCGCGACGCCCTGCTCGCCACCCCGCTCGACCGGATCCTGGTCGAGACCGACGCCCCCTTCCTCACCCCGCACCCGTACCGGGGGCGGCCGAACGCGCCGTACCTCATCCCGGTCACGGTGCGGTCGATGGCGGCGACCCTGGGGCTGCACGAGGACGAGCTGTCGACGGCGATCGCGGCGAACACGGCACGGGCCTTCGGGTACTGAGCGGGTCGAACGGGTTTCGGGTTTCGAAGGAACGATTCGGCACTCCCGGCTTCTTCCTAGGCTGGTTAGCATGAGTGCAGTGAGGGAGGTGGCAATGACCGCCGAGCCGATCAGCGAACCCGTGGACGATCGCGTCGAATGGTTCCTTCCGCCAGCCCAGGGCTGGACGTACGAGCAGGCTCAGGATTTCGACCTGCCGTTCGAGTGGGATCTGGTGGACGGAGTCATTGTGGTCCGGGGGCAGACGAACTTCTGGCATGACCTGGTGCGTTCGGGGCTGGAGCGAGGGCTGTTCGCTGCGCGCGTCGAGCCCTGTGCGGTCCTGCCGGAGCGGTGCATGCTGCTGGACGAGAGCAACACGGCCAAGCCCGATGTGGTGGTGTTCGACAAGACCGGTCTCGACGTCTTCGAGCTGGACTGTCTGCCGGTCGAGTCCGTGGTTCTGGCCGTCGAGGTGGTGTCGCCCGGGACCCGGGCCAGGGACCGCTTCGGCAAGCCCGGGCAGTTCGCCGAGAAGGGCATCCCCCACTACTGGCGGGTCGAGCGCGGCATCGACGACCTGCCCATCGTCCACGAGTTCCACCGGGACGAGGAGAAGGGCGTCTACTTGCCCGTCGCCCAGCACGAAGGGGTGCTCCGTACCTCGGTCCCGTACCCCGTGGAGATCGACCTCGCCGCGGTGGTCGAACTCTGAGTGCCGCCCGCGCCCGTATCCTTGGCGCGTGAGCAGCACCGACCCCACCCCTGACAGCCACCTGCTGGGCGCCGCCGACATCCGCGAACTGGCGGCCGCGTTCGGCGTGAAGCCGACCAAGCAGCGCGGGCAGAACTTCGTCATCGACGGCAACACCGTGCGGCGGATCGTCCGCGCCGCCGAGGTGACGGAGCAGGACGCGGTGGTGGAGGTCGGGCCGGGGCTCGGCTCCCTCACGCTGGCGCTGCTGGACGTCGCCCGGCACGTCACCGCGGTCGAGATCGACCCGGTGCTCGCCCGGCACCTGCCGGACACCGTCGCGGGCCGGATGCCCCGCAAGGCGGACGCCTTCGCGCTGGTCCTCAGCGACGCCATGGAGGTCACCGAGCTGCCCGGGCCGGCGCCCACCGCGCTGGTCGCCAACCTGCCGTACAACGTGGCCGTGCCCGTCCTGCTGCACATGCTGGCGACCTTCCCCAGCATCGAGCGGACCCTGGTGATGGTGCAGAGCGAGGTCGCCGACCGGCTCGCCGCCAAGCCCGGCAACAAGGTCTACGGCGTCCCCTCGGTCAAGGCCAACTGGTACGCCGACGTGAAGCGGGCCGGCGCGATCGGGCGGAACGTGTTCTGGCCCGCCCCCAACGTCGACTCCGGGCTGGTCTCGCTGATCCGCCGCGAGCCGCCGAGGACCACCGCCACCCGCGAGCAGGTGTTCGCGGTGGTCGACGCCGCGTTCGCCCAGCGCCGCAAGACCCTGCGCGCCGCGCTGGCCGGCTGGGCCGGCTCCGCCGCCGGGGCCGAGCAGGCGCTCGCGGCCGCCGGGATCGACCACAAGCTGCGCGGCGAGATGCTGACGGTGGAGCAGTTCGCCGCGATCGCCGAGCACAAGCCCGTCGCGCCGGTGGCTCCGGGCACGTCTGCCACGTCTGCTGAGGACGGCGAGTGATCACCGTACGGGTACCGGCCAAGGTCAACGCCCAGCTCGGGGTCGGCGGACTGCGCGCCGACGGCTTCCACGACCTGGCCAACGTCTTCTTCGCGGTCGCGCTCGGTGACGAGGTCACGGCCACCCCGGCGGACGGCGTGACGCTGTCCTGCTCGGGCCCCGACGCCGACGCCGTCCCGCTCGACGACAGCAACCTCGCCGCCCGCGCCGCCCGGCTGCTCGCCGCCCACCACGGGATCGCCGACCCGGGCGTCCACCTGCACATCGCCAAGGCCATCCCGGTCGCCGGCGGCATGGCCGGCGGCAGCGCCGACGGCGCCGCCGCGCTGGTCGCCTGCGACGCGCTGTGGCAGCTCGACACCCCGCTCCCGGTGCTGCTGGACCTCGCCGCCGAACTGGGCTCCGACGTGCCCTTCGCCCTGCTCGGCGGCGTCGCGCTGGGCCGCGGCCGGGGCGAGATCCTGGAACCGCTGCCGGTCGACGGCACCTTCCACTGGGTCTTCGCGGTTGCCGACGGCGGCCTGTCCACCCCCGCCGTCTTCCGCGAGTGCGACCGGCTCCGCGAGGAGGCCGGCACCGGCTCCAGCGACCTCCAGGTGCCCACCCCCGACGCCGACCGGGCCCTGCTCGCCGCCCTCGCCGACGGCGACGCCGTCGCCCTGGCCGGCGCGCTCACCAACGACCTCCAGGCCGCCGCGCTCTCCCTGCGCCCCGCGCTGGCCGCCACCCTGCGGGCCGGCACCGAGGCCGGTGCGCTCGGCGCCCTGGTCTCCGGCTCCGGACCGACCTGCGCCTTCCTGGCCAAGGACGCCGAGGCGGCGGCCACCGTCGCCCGGGCGCTGCTGGCCTCCGGCACCTGCCGGGCCGCGCACGCCACCTACGGGCCGGTGCCGGGGGCCTCGGTCGTCTGACTCCGACGGGGTGGGGTGCCGCGTCCGGTGCGGTGAGGGCGTCGGTCCTCCGGTGTGCCGGGGGCGTCGCTCGGGCGGCGTGGTGGGGGCGCTCGACGCGGTGAGGGCGTCGCGGCCCGCCCATTAGGCTGGGGTGATCGGGTCGTCCCCGAGAGAGGGGCGGGCTGGGCCCGCCCCCGACCGCCGAACCCAGGAGCGCAGCACACGTGGCCGTCAACCTCGCCACCATCGAGTCCGTCACGAAGGTCTACGGCACCCGCACCCTGCTGGACGCGGTCAGCCTGGGCGTGAGCGACGGCGACCGGATCGGCGTCGTCGGCCGCAACGGCGACGGCAAGACCACCCTGATCCGGATGCTCGCCAAGCTGGAGGAGCCCGACGGCGGCCGGATCACCTGGAACGGCAACCTCGAACCGGCCGTCCTCACCCAGCACGACTCGCTCGACCCGAAGGCCACCATCCGGCACGAGGTCATCGCCGACCGCGCCGACCACGAGTGGCTCGGCGACGCCCGGATCCGCGACATCATCGAAGGCCTCTTCGGCGGACTCGACCTGCCCGGCTTCGCCGACGGCCTCGACACCGTCATCGGCCCGCTCTCCGGCGGCGAGCGCCGCCGGATCGCCCTCGCCAAGCTGCTGCTCGGCTCCCCCGAGCTGATCATCCTCGACGAGCCCACCAACCACCTCGACGTCGAGGGCATCAACTGGCTCGCCCAGCACCTGCAGAAGCGCCGCTCCGCGCTGGTCTGCGTCACCCACGACCGCTGGTTCCTCGACCAGGTCTGCACCCGGATGTGGGACGTCCAGCACGGCGACGTGCACGAGTACGAGGGCGGCTACTCCGACTACGTCTTCTCCCGCGCCGAGCGCTCCCGGATCGAGGCCGTCGAGGAGCAGAAGCGCCAGAACCTCGCCCGCAAGGAGCTGGCCTGGCTGCGCCGCGGCGCCCCCGCCCGCACCTCCAAGCCGCGCTACCGGATCGAGGCGGCCAACGCCCTGATCGCCGACGTGCCGGACCCCCGGGACAAGAGCGAGCTGATGAAGTTCGCCAACGCCCGGCTCGGCCGCACCGTCTTCGACCTGGAAGGCGTCACCGTCAAGGCCGGCCCCAAGCTGCTGCTGGAGAACCTCACCTGGCAGCTCGGCCCCGGTGACCGGATCGGCCTGCTCGGCGTCAACGGCGCCGGCAAGACCTCGCTGCTGCGCGCCATGCGCGACGCCTACGCCAGCGAGGGCGACGTCCAGCCCACCTCCGGCGTGATCAAGGTCGGCAAGACCGTGCGGCTGGCCTACCTGTCCCAGGAGGTCGCCGAACTGGAGCCGACGACCCGGGTGCTGCAGGCCGTCGAGCAGGTCCGCTCCCGGGTCGACCTCGGCAAGGGCCGGGAGATGAGCGCCGGCCAGCTGTGCGAGCAGTTCGGCTTCGGCAAGGACAAGCAGTGGACGCCGGTCGGCGACCTCTCCGGCGGCGAGCGGCGCCGGCTCCAGCTGCTGCGGCTGCTGATGGACGAGCCCAACGTGCTGTTCCTCGACGAGCCGACCAACGACCTGGACATCGAGACCCTCAACCAGCTGGAGGACCTGCTCGACGGCTGGCCCGGCTCGATGGTCGTCATCAGCCACGACCGGTTTTTCATCGAGCGGACCACCGACGTCGTCCACGCGCTGCTCGGCGACCAGAAGATGCGGATGCTGCCGGGCGGCGTCGACGAGTACCTGGAGCGGCGGGCCCGGATGGCCGCCGCAGCGGCGCAGGCCGCCCCCGTCGCCGCGGCCCCGGCCGCCGACCCCGCCGCCGGGCTCTCCGGCGGGGACCTCCGGGCGGCGAAGAAGGAGATGCAGCGGATCGAGCGCCAGATCTCCAAGCTGGACCAGAAGGAGTCCAAGCTGCACGCCCAACTCGCGGAGCACGCCGCGGACTTCTCCAAGGTCGCCGAACTGGACGGGCAGCTGCGCACCGTCCGGGAGGAGAAGGAGGAGCTGGAGCTGACCTGGCTGGAGCTGGCCGAGCAGGTCTGACCGCCCGCCTTCTCGACTACCGCCGTTCGAGCAGGAGTTCCAGCTCGTCACTACCGCCGCTTGAGCAGGAGTTCCCACTCGGCACTACCGCTGCCTGAGCAGGAGCTCCAACTCGTCCGCCGCACGGCCCAGCGCACTGAGCGCCGGGTCGTGCGGTGCGTCCGGCCGGGCCGCCGGACCGACCGGCGGACGGTGCTCCCGGGCGGCGGCCGTCAGCTCGTCCAGGGCCCGCCGGACCCGCTCGGTCTCCCCCGGATCCGGCACCCGGCCCCCGTACCGGATCTGCGCGGCGAACGCCGCCACCGCCCCGCCCAGCCGCTCCAGCGCCGCCGTGGCCGGCAGCCACTGCTCGGCCAGCCGGCCCGTGGGCGGCGGCTCGGCCAGCCCCTGACGGACCTCCTGCCGGGCGTCCGCCAACGACCGGTAGGCCGTCCGGCGCAGCCACACCTCTCCGGTCCGGTGCTCCGTCACCGCATCCAGGTAGGCGCGCAGGGCGGTCGTCGCGGTCACCAGCCGCGGCTCGATCCGGTGCCGCGGGCGCTCCGGCCACAGCAGGTAGCCGAAGAGCAGCACGATCGTGCTCGCCAGGACCGTGTCCAGCACCCGCGGCCAGAACTCGGCCGCGCTGCTCTGCCCGCCGAGTTGGAGCAGCACCAGCGCCATCGGCGTCATCGCCACCGTGGTCAGCCCGTAGTGCGCCGCCGTCGCGTACGGCAGCAGCGCCACGCACAGCGCCGCCACCGCCGTCAGCACCCACTCCTCGGTGGTCGACGCCAGCAGCGCCGCCGTCACCACCACGCCCAGCACCGTGCCGACCGCCCGGCTCACCGCCCGCAGGAACACCGAACCCAGATCCGGCTTCACCACGAACGCGATCGTCATCGGCACCCAGTAGCTCTTGCTCAGCGGGTAGTTGGCCGTCACCGCCGAACCCACCGCGATGCACAGCGCCACCCGCAGCCCGTACCGCGCCGACGCGGCGGACCACAGCCGCCCCCGGAGCCGCCACGGGTCGGGCGGCGGCGCGGGAACCGCGTCGATCCGGGCCGGCCGGCCCGCGACCGCGTCCGCGGCGGCCCGCAGCGCCACGTCCAGGGCCTGCCGCGCCGGGGTGTCCGGCCGCCACCGCGGCACCACCACCTCGCCGCCGCCCCGCCGCACCGCGGCCGCCAGCTGCCCGGGCACCGCCGCCACCTCCGCCGGCACCGGCCGCCACGCCCACAGCAGGCCCGTCGCCGCCTCGGTCGCCGCCAGCGCCGCCTCGTACACCGGGCGCAGGGCCGTCCGGCCGTGCCCGGGGAACAGGTCCTGCACCTGGTTCAGGCGGGCCGTCAACACCCGGCGGGAACCCGCGCCCCGCGGCGTCCCCAGATCGCCGAGCGTCCGGCCGAGCGCCTCGTACGCCGCCGCCAGCGCCCGGACGCGCGGGTCGGCCGCACGACCGGGCAGACCCAGCAGTACCACGAACGCCGCACCCGCCAGCATCATCGGCGCCGCCGCCCACCACGGCCCCGGCAACGGCATCCCACTGCCCAACGCCGCCGACACCAGCAGCAGCATCCCCGCCGCCGACCCGCGCGGACCCGTCGCACTCAACGCACCCGACACGAACGCCGTCAGCGTCAGCCCGGCACCGAGCACCACCACACCCGCGTGGACGTGCTGCAAGGCCGTGCCGATCAGCATCCCCGCCGCCGAAGCCGCCACCGCCGACCCGATCCGCGCCGTCCGCAGCCCCGCGGGCTCGACCCGGTCGTTCATCGTCGCGTGCATCGCCCCCAGCCCGGCGAACACCCCCAGGTCCAGCCGGTGCGCCCACAACCCCAGCACCAGCGGCACCGCCATCCCCACCGCGGCCCGCACCATCAACACCACCGGCAGCGGCGGCCGTTCCGGCCGCACCGCCCGGGCCCACCAGGGCGTCCTCTGCTCAGGCATGTCGTCACACGTCCGTTCTGCGGCCACGGCTCGCTGCTGAGCGACATTGCACGGCAGATGGGGCGTACCGGGGCAGTCTACCCAGCGGCCCGACCCCGGACTGGACGTGTCAAGTTCGTACCGATCGCGCCCGCGCGGACCAAGGGCCCTGCCGGGCCGACAGAGGCGGTGGCTACCATGACAGAGGCGGGGGCCGCCCCCAGGGCGGGCGGCCGAACCGACCAGGACGGTACGTCTTGGAAGTTGACGGTGCGTTGCGGCGCGACGGGGCCCGGGACACGCCCGGGACGCGCGGGCCGTACGGGGGAGAGGTGGATTGCTGTGGGAGAGCCGACGACCACGCCGAGCGCGGGAACGACGCCGGCACCGGGGACACCGGGGGCACCGGACGCGACGCCGTTCATGCTGGACGGGCCGACGATCCCGCTGCCGTGGGGGCACGGGATCAAGATCGCCCCTGTGGTCAGCACCGTGCAGACCAACGTCAGCGCCGGCGACCTGGTCGCGGCCTTCGGCAAGCACGACGTCCAGGTCGAGATCAACACCCTCACGGAGTTCGCCAAGAAGGTCGAGGCCCTGCTCGCGGCGATGGAGGGCTCGGAGGCCGCGTCGTACAAGCTCGAGGCGCAGAAGGTGTCCCAGAAGAGCTTCGTCAGCGGGGGCCAGGCGCACCAGTTCGTGGAAGCGGTCGCGCTGTCCTCGACCTATGAGAAGGTCCACACCCAGCTCGTCAAGCTGCACAAGGACTTCACGTCCCAGATCAAGGCGATGCAGAGCGCGGTCGCGTCCACGGCGCACAACTACTCGACCAACGAGGACAACGCGACAGCCGATCAGAACGCGGTCGCGCAGAGTGCGGGTCTGACGGGAACGAGCGGCCCGGGGTCGAAGCGGACCGGCGCCAAGGACTTCTGATGGCGGTCGACGAAGACGGTTCACGGGGAACGGGGAGAGAGTAGTGGCAGTCCAGTCGAAGTTCGAAGGCATGGATCATCAAGTCCTCGCGGACATGGTCGGGGGAACCGATCCCGCGACGGTCCTGAGCCGCGGCGGGAAGCTGCAACAGGCCGGCGGCGTCCTCAAGGAGTTGAGTGAGGCACTCAAGTCGCACCTCTCCAAGGTCACCTGGGAAGGCCAAGCCGCGGAGAACTTCAAGACGTGGGCCGGGAATCTGCAGCAGTCCGCCGAGAAGCTGGGAACCTACTCGGTGGGCGCGGGCGATGCCATGAACCAGGCCGGTGAGGCGCTCAGCACGGCCAAGGCCGCGATGCCCAAGGTGCCGACGGAAGCCCTCGGCTGGGTGAGCGGGCGGAGGAACCAGGGGAACCCCGACCCCGATGTGATCAGGCAGCTGAATACAGTCGGTTGGAACCCGAACGGCCCTTCCACCGGGGACATCGACGCAGCCATGAAGCGGAAGAACCCGAACTGGGTCTCCGAGACGCAGGCGATGGCCGGAACGAAGGAAGTCTACGACGCACACCAGGAAGCCATCCGCCAGATGGAGAAGCTGGGCGAGGCCTACGCCGCTGCGACGACGACGCTGAACGGGCTGGGCGACAACGTGGTGCTGCCGGGGACGCCCGGGGCGAACCAGAACGATTCCACTGCGGTCTCCCGCGACGGTGGGAGCACCAGCGGCAGCTACGGCGGGTCCGTGCGCGCTCCTCGTTCAGCGGGTAGCAGGAGTGGCGGAAGCTCCAACCCGTCCGTGGGTTCCTATGACGGCCCCACCATGCGGCAGCGCGACCCGGGATCAGGCTGGCAGGACCCGTACAACCCGACCCACCCCGGCCCGACTCCGCCCTACGGCGGCGGGCAGCTGCCGCCCCCGCCGCAGGACCCGGGCACCCCGACCCCGCCGTCCCACCCGTCGGACCCGGTCACCCGTCCCGGCACCGGCCTCGACAGCATCCCGACCCTGCCGGACCAGACCACTCCGGTCGGTCCCGGGGGCGGCCCGGTGCTGCCGAGCGGTCCGGGTGGAACTCCCGGCTACCCCGGCGGTCCCGACGGCCGGGGCGGGCTGCCCGGCACGCCGGGCAGCGGCCCCATCTCCGGCTTCCCGGTGGGCATCGGTGGCGGGTCCGTTCCGACCAAGGGCATCGGCGGCATCCCCGGCAAGGGCGGCGGCTCGGTTCCCCTCCGTACCGGCCCGTTCAGCGGTGGTTCGGTCCCCGGCAAGGCCGGTACCCCGGGACTCCCGAGCGGAACGGTCTTCGGCCGTGAGGGCGCGCCGGGCGGCGGCCGGGTCGGCGGTTCGGCCATGGGTGGCGGAATGGGTGGCATGCACCCGGGCATGGGCGGCGGCCACGGCGTCGTCGGCGGTGCCGGTGGTACGCGCGGCCGGGGCCTGACCTCGACCCCGGGCGGCACGGTCGGCGGCCGCAAGGGCCCTGCTGCCAGCGGGGAGTTCACCCCCGGCGGCACGGGCCTGCGCAACCGCGCGGCTGCGGCGGAAGCTGCCGAGAGCGGTGCCCGGTCCGGGCAGAACGGCATGATGGCCCCGGGTGCGGGCGGCCACGGTGGCAAGAAGGACCGCGACCGCCGCAACCGCGCGGACTACCTCCACGAGGACGAGGAGACGTGGACCAGTGGTACGCCGCACAGCAACCCGGACGTGATTGAGTAGGACGGCATCGTCTGCCCGGCCACTGGGCCTGCCCAGTGGCCGGGCAGATCTGTTCGGGGCACGCTTTCCCGGCCTGTGGGGAGGCAGACGAGGAGTGGTGATGGGGCGGACGAACGCGCGTGGGCGTTGCCGGGCTGCGGTTGCGGCGCTTCTGGCGGCGGGAGCCGTAGTCGGCCCGATGACAGTGCCTGCAGTGGCAGAGGGATCGATCCGTGAGAAGCAATGGCATCTGGATGCCATGCATGCGTCGGAGATGTGGACGACCTCCAAGGGACAAGGCATCACCGTTGCGGTCATCGACGGTGGATTCAAGCTGGATCACCCCGATCTCGTGGGGCAGTTCCTGCCAGGAAAGGACTTCAGCGGTGGCTCCGACGGCGTAGGGACCTACACCGACGGGCACGGTACGGAGATGTCGAGCCTGATCGCTGGGACCGGGAAGAGCGTCGGGGGGACGGGTGCATACGGCCTGGCTCCAGGAGCCAAGATCCTCCCCCTGAAGATCAACAATGGCTCGGGCTCAGCGATTTCCCCGTCCGACTTCCTCGACCAGATCGGTCAGGCCGTCACTTATGCGGTCGACCAAGGGGCCAAGGTCATCAACATCTCGCAAGGTTTGGATGCGGTCCGATTTGCTTCGGACGACGTCGACAAACTGAAGCGGATTATTGCCCAGGCAAGGGCCAAGGGATCCCTGGTTGTGGCGAGCGTTGGGAACGAGGCACAGTCGGGGAACCCTGTCTCCTATCCAGGCGGTCTCCCCAATGTGGTTGGCGTCGGTGCAGTTGATCACGATGTCATCGCAACGTCCGAATCCGAGCAGGGGCCGCAAGTGATCCTTGCCGCGCCCGGCATGGACATCATTGCGGCCTGTACTGCTGATACCGGGTACTGCAAGAGCCACGGCACGTCCGACGCAGCCGCGTTGGTATCTGCGTCGGCAGCCCTGGTCTGGTCGGTGCACAAGGACTGGACCGCGAATCAGGTTCTCCGAGTTCTCATCAACACGGCGGGGAAGCCGACTGACGGGTCCGCCCGCAGCAATGATGTCGGATACGGAGTCGTACGGCCGCGGATCGCTCTGACGGAGCCCGGGGATCCTGGTCCAGCGGATGTGTCTCCGGTGCCGGTGGCGGATCCCGTGCCCTCGAAGAGCCCGTCCGTGTCCGCTGCCTCCAAGGCTCCGTCGTCGTCGGCTGCGGGCCCTGGTGGAAGTCCGTCCGATGTGGCGGTGGGTGCGCCGACTGCGGAGCCGAAGGCTGGGGCGTCGTCCGGGTCGGGTGGTGTGCTGCCGGTCGTGGGTGGGGTGGTGGCCGGGCTGCTGGTGGTGGCGGGTGTGGTGTTCGCGGTGGTGCGTCGGCGGAGGGCTGCCGTGCCGCCGGTGCCTCCGGGGGGCAATCCGTACGCGCAGTAGGCGGGTTGGGGCAGGTGGGCCCGGGTGTCGCGGTGGCGGCGCTCGGGCTTTTTGGTGGGCGCTGGGGGGCCGGGTGTGCGCCGGGGTCACTCGGGTGGGTGCTGGCGGGGGTGGGGTGGGGGTGGCGAGGGTGGTGGTATGGATGCGGAGGGTGCCCGGCGGGCCGGGCAGTTGAGGCGGGCCGCGGCTGCGGCGTTGATCGGGACGGCGATCGAGTTCTACGACTTCTTCCTGTACGGGACGGCGGCGGCCCTGGTGTTCGGGCCGGTGTTCTTTCCCGGGCTGGGTGGGGCCGGGGCGTTGTTGGCGGCGTTCTCGGTGTACGCGGTGGCGTTCCTGGCCCGGCCGTTGGGGGCGGTGGTGTTCGGGCACTTCGGGGACCGGGTGGGGCGGAAGGCGACGTTGGTGGTGTCGCTGTTGCTGATGGGCCTGGCGACGGTGGCGGTGGGGTTGTTGCCGGGGTTCGCGGTGTGGGGGTGGTGGTCGCCGGCGCTGCTGGTGGTGCTGCGGGTGTGCCAGGGCGTCGGGTTGGGCGGGGAGTGGGGCGGGGCGGCGCTGCTGATCGCGGAGAACGCGCCGGCCGGGCGGCGCGGGCGGTACGGCGGGTTCCTGCAGTTGGGGCCGTCGGGCGGGTTCGTGTTGGCGAACGGGGCGTTCCTGGTGCTCCAACTCGCCCTGGACGAGGGGTCGTTCCGGGCGTGGGGCTGGCGGGTGCCGTTCCTGGCCTCGTTGGTGCTGGTGGCGGTGGGGCTGTTCGTGCGGCTGCGGCTGGCGGAGACGCCGTTGTTCCGGGCGGACGAGCGGCGGGACCGTCCGCCGGTGGTGGAGGTGCTGCGGGAGCACTGGCGGCCGGTGCTGGCGGGGGGTGGGGCGATCACGCTCGGGTACGCGTTGTTCTACCTGACCACCACGTACGCGCTGGCGTACGCGACGTCCGGCCTGGGGGTGGCGAGCACGGTGGTGCTGGCGATGCTGCTGGTCGGTGCGGTGGGCGGGGCCGTGACGGTGTGGCTGAGCGCGGCGCACAGTGACCGGTGGGGGCGGCGGCGGACGCTGCGCTGGGCGGCGGGCCTGGCGGCGGGCTGGTCGCTGGTGCTGTTCCCGCTGCTGGAGACGGTGCGCCGGCCGTTGATGTTCCTGGCGTTGGCCGGGGCGATGGTGGTGCTGGGGTGCCTGATGGGCCCGGTGGCGGCGTTCCTGCCGGAGCTGTTCCCGACCCGGGTGCGCTACACGGGTGCCGCGTTGACGTACAACCTGGGCGGGGTGGTCGGCGGGGCGCTGACGCCGTTGGTGGCGACGCGGCTGACCGGGGTGTACGGGACGGCGCAGCCGGTCGGCTGGTACCTGGGGGTGCTGGGGCTGGTGGCGCTGGGCTGCCTGTGGTTGCTGCCGGACACCACGGGCGCGGAGTTGGCCACGGTGGACGGCGGACGCCGCCGGGCGCCCGTGTTGGGGGCGGATCCGGCGGCGTAGCCGTGCGGTGCGGCGGTGCGGCCTCGGTCGGCCAGGGCCCAGCAGTCGGCCAGGGCTCAGTCGGCCAGGGCGGCGCGGCCGGCCAGCACGACGGCGGTGTGCCGGGCGACGCGCTCGCCCAGGTGCTCGGCGGTGGCGATGTCGGCCTTGTGGACGGCCTCGGGGCCGGCGTCGGCGGGCGAGGAGGCGGCGGCGCCGGAGAAGAAGCCGAGGCGGTTGAGGTCGTCCTCGGAGGCGGTGGTGGCGTTCCAGCCGGGCTTGAGGCCGAGGTTGACCCAGTTCATGCCGTGCTGGGCGGCGAGGGTCTGGAAGAAGCCGAGGGTGCCGGCCTTGTCGCCGCTCTTGGAGGCGGAGTTGGTGAAGCCGGCCGCGAGCTTGTCCTTCCAGGCGTCGGTGAACCAGCGCTTGCTGCTGGCCTCGGCGAAGACGTGGAAGGCGCCGGAGGCGGTGCCCATGTAGGTGGGGGAGCCGAAGACGATCGCGTCGGCGGCGTCCAGCTGGGCCCACTGCTCCTCGGTGATGGTGTCGACGGCGATCGTGACGACCTCGGCGCCCGCTGCGGCGGCGCCTCGGGCGACGGCCTCGGCGATCACGGCGGTGTGGCCGTAGCCGGAGTGGTAGGCGAGGGCGACGGTCGGGCGGATGGCGGTCATGCGGGCACTCCTGGGGACGGGACGGCGTGAGCAGGGGAGGGCAAGGAGGACGGAGCGGGGCGGGCCCGCTCCGTCGAACGGTCTCCAATATAGACCAGGTCTCCATCGGAGACCAGGTGCGGATCGGAGACCGCAGGTCTACCCTGGGCGTATGACGACGGAGGAAGCGGCCCGGGTCGAGGTCGAGCGACGGGCGGAAGGCGCCGGGGCCGGGCGGGAGCCGGAAGGCGGAGGGCGGCAGCCGGCAGGCGAAGGCCGGGTGCCGGAGCCGGAGCCGGGACCGGAGCCGGGGCCGGAGCTGGACGTCTTCGCCCAGCTCTGCCCCAGTCGCGAGCTGTTCGCCGAGCTCGCCGACAAGTGGTCGATGCTGATCCTGATGAGCCTGTCCGCCTGTGGGCCGCAGCGCTTCTCCGAGCTCCAGCGCGGGGTCGGCGGGGTCAGCCGCAAGATGCTCACCCAGTCGCTGCGGAGCCTGGAGCGCAGCGGGCTGGTGCTCCGCACGGTCTTCCCGGAGACGCCGCCGCGGGTGGTCTACGACCTGCTGCCGCTCGGCCGCGAGCTGGCCGCGCTGGTCGCCCCGCTCGGGCGCTGGACGGAGCGCCGCGCCGGGCAGATGCTCGCGGCGCGCGAGGAGTTCGACGCGGCGCACGCCGGGGGCTGACGGCCCACGGGGTCCGGGGTGGAGCCGATTTCCCTTCCGGGCCGACGGCCGTGTAATGTCTTCCTTGTTCGACCGGCCAGGCGGAAACGCAAGGCCAAGCCCCTATAGCTCAGTCGGTAGAGCGTCTCCATGGTAAGGAGAAGGTCTGCGGTTCGATTCCGCATGGGGGCTCCACTGAAAGACCCTCGCCTCGCGGCGGGGGTCTTTCGCGTTCTGTGCACCGGGCTCCGCCCCGTTCCGCCGCTGGTCCCGCGATCCTCGGTGGCCTAGCGGGTCGGGTACGGAATGCGTTGTGATGGTGCGTCATCGGCCGCCCGCCCGCGGGGTGCGGGCGCGAGCCGGACCCCGACCGGGAGGGCGTCATGGGTGTTCGACTCGTGGTGGTCGACGACCACCGGCTGCTGGCCGAGGCGCTGGCCACCGCGCTGCAACTGCGCGGGCACCGGGTGCTCGCGGTCGGCTCGCCGGCCGGCGTGGCGGCCGATCTGGTGGCCGGGCGGCGGCCCGAGGTGTGCCTGCTGGGGGTGTCCGCGCCGGGCGAGCCGGGGGCTTTCGACGGGCTGCGCCGGATCCGCCGGGAGCGGCCCGAGGTGGCCGTGATCGTGCTCGGGCCGGTGGGTGAACTCCGGGGTGTGGCCTGCGCGTTCGCGGCCGGGGCGGCGGGGTACGTGCCCAGCGACGAGCGGATCGAGGTGGTCGAGCGGGCGATCGGGCGGGCCCGGGCGGGCGAGGCCGCGGTGACGGTGGACGTCCTGCGCGGGGCCTTCGACCAGTTGCTGCGCCCGGTGGCGGAGCCGGACGACGAGGCGGTCCGGCTGCTGCGGCTGCTGACCCGCCGTGAGGTGCAGGTGCTGGCCCGGATCGCGGACGGCGAGGACACCGCGGCGATCGCGGCCGGGATGCGGATCGCCGCGAGCACCGCCCGCACCCACGTGCAGCGGGTGCTGATGAAGCTGGGGGCGCGCACCCGGCTGGAGGCGACCGCGGTGGCCGCGCGCACCGGCCTGCTGGAGCGGATGGCCGACGGCCGGCGGACCGCCGACGGCTGAGCGGGTCGCCGGGTTGCCGGTGCCCGCGGGGCGGCGGCGCGGCAGCGCCGTGGAGGTCGGCTGAGGAGTGGGTGAGAATGCCGGGGAGCGACCGCCCCGGTGGTCCGGAGCACCCCGGCGGGCAGGGACAATTGAGCGCAGTCGTACGCATTCCGTCGATGGCGCCGCCGACCGCGCGGACCATCGCCCGCTGGAGGTCTCATCATGAGTAAGTACCTGGTCACGGGTGGCGCCGGCTACGTCGGCAGCGTGGTGGCCGCGCACCTGCTGGAGGCGGGTCACCAGGTGACCGTCCTGGACGACCTCTCCACCGGCTTCCGCGAGGGCGTCCCGGCCGGTGCCGAGTTCGTCGAGGGCCGGATCCAGGAGGCCGGCCGGGTGCTGGACGGTTCCTTCGACGGCGTGCTGCACTTCGCCGCCTCCTCGCAGGTCGGCGAGTCGGTCGTGGACCCGGAGAAGTACTGGCGCAACAACGTGGCGGGCTCGCTGGAGCTGATCACGGCGATGCGCGCCGCGGGCGTGCGCAAGCTGGTGTTCTCCTCGACCGCGGCCGTCTACGGCGAGCCGGAGGTCGTGCCGATCGCCGAGACCGCCCGGACCTCGCCGACCAACACCTACGGCGCCAGCAAGCTCGCCATGGACCACATGATCACCAGTGAGGCCGTCGCGCACGGCCTGGCCGCCGTCTCGCTGCGCTACTTCAACGTGGCCGGCGCGTACGGCGCCTACGGCGAGCGGCACGACCCCGAGTCGCACCTGATCCCGCTGGTCTTCCAGGCCGCGCTCGGCCGGCGCCCGCACATCGCGGTGTTCGGCGACGACTACCCGACCCCGGACGGCACCTGCATCCGCGACTACATCCACGTCGCGGACCTGGCCGACGCGCACCTGCTGGCGCTGGACGCCGCCAAGCCGGGCGAGCACCTGATCTGCAACCTGGGCAACGGCAGCGGCTTCTCGGTGCGCGAGGTGATCGAGTCGGTCAAGCGCGTCACCGGCCGGGAGATCCCGGTGCAGGTCGTCGGCCGCCGCGCGGGCGACCCGGCCGTGCTGGTGGCCTCGGCCGAGCGGGCCCACCAGGAGCTGGGCTGGACGCCGCGCCGCCCCAACCTGGACGACATCGTCGCCGACGCCTGGAAGTTCACCCTGGAGCAGACCGGCGAGTAGTCCGACGAGTAGGTCGGCGAGCAGACCGGCGGGCAGTCCGGCGACGGCCCCGCCGGCCGGGCCGGAACGGGACGGCTCCCGGGGCGCGCTCCACCGCGAGCGCACCCCCGGGGGCCGTCCGCCCGGTCAAGTCCGGCCCCTCGCGCACCACCTGACGAAACTTCACCGAACCGCCACGGGAGCGTTTCCCGGCCCGTACGCTGAGTGCGGTACCGGTGGGGGCCGGCGTCCTTTCGGCTTCACCGGCCACCGGTGGGCGGGCGGAACGGCGGGTCCGGAACGCGGACGCCGGACCGGCCCCCGTCCCCGGGCTCGGGCGCTCTGAGCAGGGGGTAGTGACGATGGGGCGGATCCGGGTCCTGGTGGTCGACGACCACCGGATCTTCGCCGAGGCACTGGCCGCGGCGCTCGCCGCCGAGCCCGATGTGGAGGTGGGCGCGGCCGGTAGCGCGGCCGCCGCCGAGCGGGCGCTGGAGCGGGCCGCGGCCGAGGGGCGGGCCTACGACGTGGCGCTGATCGACGCCGACCTGGGGGTTGAAGCGGGCGGTCCGGCGGCCCGGGCCCGGCCCGGTCCGGAGGCGGCCGAGGAGGCCCGGCGCCGCCCGGCCCCGGGGATGCCCGCCGCCCGCAGGCCGGGTGCCGCCCCGCTCGCCCCGCCCATCCCGGCGACCGCCGCCGCCCGCCCCCCGGACCAGCTCCGCGCCGATCAGCTGCGGCCCACGGCCCCGCCGCCGGACGGCATCACCCTGCTGGGCCGGCTCCGCCGGGCGCATCCGGGGCTGCGCGGGGTGGTGCTGGCCACCGCGGACGATCCGCACCGCGCCGCCCGGGCGCTGCACGCGGGTGCCACCGGCTGGGTGGCGAAGGAGAGTTCGCTGGCCCGGTTGCTCGCGGTGGTCCGGGGGGTGCTGCGGGACGAGACCCACCTGCCGCCGGCGCTGCTCACCGGGGTGATCCGCGAGCTCACGACGGCCCGGCGGGACCGCACCGAGAGCGAGCGCCTGGTGGACACCCTGACCCCGCGGGAGAAGCAGATCCTGCGCTGCATGGTGGCGGGCCTGGGCCGGCAGGCGGTGGCGGAGCGGCTGTACCTGTCGCCGCACACCGTCCGCACCCACATGCAGAACGTGCTGGGGAAGTTGGGGGTGCACTCCACGCTGGCCGCCGTCGCGGTGGCCCGCCGGGCCGGGGTCAGTCCGGCGGAGCCGGCCGCGCCGCCGTCGATCGCCTCCACGCCGTAGCGGGAAGCCGTAGCGGAGCGCCGTGGCCGGACGCCGCAGCGGTGGTCGTCAGCCCGGGATGTTGTCGAACGGGGCGACCAGCAGCCGCAGCAGGCCGGCGAGTTCGCCCTGCTGGCCGGAGCTGAGCTGGGCCAGCAGTTCGCGCTCGTGGGCGAGCAGACCGGCCAGGGCCTGGTCGGCGCGGTCGCGGCCGTCGTCGGTGAGCCGGACGAGCACGCCGCGCCGGTCGTCGGGGTCGGGCAGGCGCTTGACCAGGCCCTTGCCGGTGAGGCGGTCGATCCGGTTGGTCATGGTGCCGGAGGTGACCAGGGTCTGGGTGAGCAGCTGGCCGGGGGAGAGCTGGTACGGGGAGCCGGCCCGCCGCAGGGCGGTCAGGACGTCGAACTCCCAGGGCTCCAGCCCGTGCTCGGCGAAGGCGGTGCGGCGGGCGCGGTCGAGGTGGCGGGCGAGCCGGCTGACCCGGCTGAGCACCTCCAGCGGCTCCACGTCGAGGTCGGGGCGCTCCCGGCGCCACGCCGCGACCAGCCTGTCGACCTCGTCCTCCATGACGATCAGTGTATCGGTGGATGTGTCGATGTGAAGTCTCTTGACATCGAGAAATGTGCCAGCGAGGCTTTTCGGCGATATCTTGATGTCGAGATACCTGCGAGGTGAACCATGACCAGCCCCGTCTGGGACCCGGCGCAGTACCTGCGCTTCGCCGACGAACGCACCCGCCCGCTGCGCGACCTGCTCGCCCGCGTCCCCGCCCTGCCGAACGAGCCCGCCCCGACGGTCCTCGACATCGGCTGCGGCCCCGGCAACTCCACCGCCGTCCTGCGCGAACGCTGGCCGAAGGCCCGGCTCACCGGCCTCGACAGCTCCGCCCCGATGCTGGAGGCCGCCCGCACCGACGGCGAGCCCACCGCCGACTACCTGCTCGCCGACGCCCGCGACTACGACCCGGCCCCGGCCGCGCCCGACCTGATCGCCTCGAACGCGACCCTCCAGTGGGTGGACGGCCACCTGGCGGTGCTGGCGCGCTGGGCGGACGCCCTGGGGCCCGGCGGGGTGGTCGCCGTCCAGGTGCCCGGCAACTTCGAGGCCCCCAGCCACACCCTGCTCGCCGAACTGCGCCGCAGCGCCCGCTGGCGCGACGCCCTCGGCGCCGACGCCGTCCGGGGCGGCGTCCACCCGCCCGGGCGGTACCTGGACGTCCTCGCCGGGGCCGGCTGCGCCGCCGACGTCTGGGAGACCACCTACATCACCCTGCTGCCCGGGCCGGACCCGGTGCTGGAGTGGGTCAAGGGGACCGCGCTGCGGCCCGTCCTCGGCCGGCTCGCCGACCCGGCCGACCGGGCCGCCTTCCTCGCCGAGTACGGGCGGCTGCTGCGCGAGGCCTACCCGGCCGGGCCGCACGGGACGGTCTTCCCGTTCCGGCGGATCTTCGCGGTCGGGGTCAGGCGGTAGCCCGTCGTCCGGCGTGAGGACGGGCGGACGGGCGGTCAGGTCAGGCGGTCGCCGACCAGCCTCGGGTGCCGCTCCAGGCCCTCCAGCCCGTGCCAGGCGAGGTTCACCAGGTGCGCCGCCACCGTGGCCTTGTCCGGCTTGCGGACCTCCAGCCACCACTGGCCGGTCAGCGCGACCATCCCGACCAGCATCTGCGAGTACATCGGGGCCAGCCGGGCGTCGAAGCCCCGGGACTTGAACTCCAGGCCCAGGATGTCCTCGACCTGGGTCGCGATGTCGCTGATCAGCGAGGCGAAGGTGCCGGTCGACTGGGCCACCGGGGAGTCCCGGACCAGGATCCGGAAGCCGTCCGTCGAGGTGTCGATGTAGTCCATCAGCGCGAAGGCCGCCTGTTCCAGCAGCTCGCGCGAGTGCCCGCCGGTCAGCGCCCCGGTCACCATGTCCAGCAGCAGCTGCATCTCGCGGTCCACCACCACCGCGTAGAGCCCTTCCTTGCCCCCGAAGTGCTCGTACACCACGGGCTTCGACACCCCGGCGCGCTCGGCGATCTCCTCCACCGAGGTGCCGTCGTAGCCGCGCTCAGCGAAGACCGTCCGGCCGATCTCCAGCAGCTGTTCCCGGCGCTGCTTGCCGGTCATCCGGACCCGGCCGCCCCGGCGGCGCGGGGCCGGGGCGGCCGCGGACCGGTCGGCGGCGCCGTCCGCGGTCCGTTCGGCACCGCCGTCGGGGGCCGCGCCCGGCGCCGCAGCGGCCCGCGGACGGGCCGGCGCCGTTCCGGGCGCCGGGTCCGTCCGCGTGCTGTGGTGACCGCCTGTGCTGTCTGCGCTGCTCCCGTTCACCCCTACATCATGCTGGAAGCGCCGCCTCATGCGGCGCGGCGGGCGGCGATCCGCTCCGCGTCCGGCCAGCGGACGTCCCGGACCCAGCCGGCCAGCTCGAACCAGCGGATCAGCCGGGCCGAGGAGTCGATCTGTCCGCGCAGGACGCCGTGCCGGGCCGAGGTCGGGTCGGCGTGGTGCAGGTTGTGCCAGGACTCGCCGCAGGAGAGCACCGCGAGCCACCAGACGTTGCCGGAGCGGTCCCGGGAGCGGAACGGGCGCCGGCCGATGGCGTGGCAGATCGAGTTGATCGACCAGGTGACGTGGTGCAGCAGGGCGACCCGCACCAGCGAGCCCCAGAAGAAGGCGGACAGCGCGCCCTCCCAGGACAGGCTCACCAGCCCGCCGACCAGCGCGGGCAGCAGCAGCGAGATGGTGGTCCAGAGCCAGAACAGCCGGGAGATCCGCCGCAGCGCCGGGTCGCCGACCAGGTCCGGGGCGTACTTGAGCTGCGGGGTCTGCTCCTCGTCGAACATCCAGCCCATGTGGGCCCACCACAGGCCCTTGACCAGGGCCGGGACGCTCTCCCCGTAGCGCCACGGCGAGTGCGGGTCGCCGTCCTTGTCGCTGAACCGGTGGTGCTTGCGGTGGTCGGCCACCCAGCGCACCAGCGGTCCCTCGACGGCGAGGCTGCCGACGACGGCGAGGGCCAGCCGCATCGGGCGGGGGGCCTTGAAGGAGCCGTGGGTGAAGTAGCGGTGGTAGCCGACGGTGATGCCGTGACAGGTGAGGAAGTACATGGCGACGGTGACCGCGACGTCGGTCCAGCCGAGCCCCCGGCCCCAGGCCACCGGTACGGCGGCGACCAGCGCGGCGAACGGGACGAGGATGAAGAGGCCGAGCGCGATCCGCTCGGCGGCCCCCTGCTTCTCGCCGCCGCGGGTGGCGGACAGCCGGGTCGCGGCGTCGGCGGAGGGATCGGGGGAGGGGTCGGGGAGGGCGGTGGCCCCCGCGTGCGCCTCGTCGGCCTGGATGGTCATGGGCGTCCCTTCGCGGCGTCCCGGAACGGGACAGAGCGGACCTACGTTGGCGTAACCTACGGCATCGTAGGTTGCGCTCCGTGTCCAGGGGAACACACCCCCGCGCGGCGCTTGAGTGAATTCACCCGACTGGATGGATGAACCCGGAACCCCTCCCGTGCCCGGATCGGACGGGCCAGGAGGGTCGGCATTGGTGGTAGATGTGAGGCGCGCTACCCCGTAGTCTTGGCCCAGCGCGCCGCCGGGCCTCCGGCGGTGGAGCTCCGGTCCCGGATCGTCTAAGGGCAGGACAGCTGGTTTTGGTCCAGCTTATGGGGGTTCGAATCCTCCTCCGGGAGCACTGAGTACGGCCGCGGGCGGGCACGCGCGGGCCGGGCGTCTGGCGTTTCGGCTCGCCGCCCCGCACTATCCTCGAACTGCCAGAGCACATGTGCGGACCGCGTTCTGGCCTGCTCTGCCCTCTCTTTGAACCTAATGAGGAGCCTCCCCGCATGGGTGCCAATTCGCTTGCCGCCGTTGTCGTGCTCGCCGCCGGTGGTGGGACCCGGATGAAGTCGAACAAGGTGCCCAAGGTGCTGCACGAGGTGTGCGGGCGCTCGCTGGTGGGTCACGCGGTTTCGGCGGCCGGGGAACTGACGCCGGGGCAGCTCGTCGTGGTGGTCGGCCACCAGCGCGAGCAGGTCGAGGAGCACCTGGCGACGCACTACCCGGCCGTGCGCCCGGTCGTTCAGGAGGAGCAGAACGGCACCGGCCACGCGGTCCGCACCGCGCTGGAGTCGCTGGCCGCCGACGGCGTGACGCTGGACGGCACCGTGATCGTCACCGCCGGGGACTCGCCGCTGCTCACCGGGGACACCCTGCGCCGGCTGGCCCGCTCGCACGAGGCCCAGCAGAACGGCGTCACCGTGCTGACCGCCGTCGTCCCCGAGCCCTTCGGCTACGGCCGCATCCTGCGCGACGAGGACGGCACCGTCGCCGCGATCGTCGAGGAGCGGGACGCCAGCGACACCCAGCGCGCCATCGCCGAGATCAACTCGGGCGTGTTCGCCTTCGACGCCAAGCTGCTCACCGAGGCGCTGGCCGAGCTGACCACCGACAACTCGCAGGGCGAGGAGTACCTGACCGACACCCTGGAGATCCTGCGCGAGGCCGGGCACCGGGTCGGCGCCGTGGTCGCCGAGGACCACCGGGACATCCTGGGCATCAACGACCGGGTCCAGCTCGCGCAGGCCCGCCGGCTGCTGAACGACCGCCTGCTGGAGCGGGCGATGCGCGCGGGCGTCACCGTGGTCGACCCGGCCAGCACCTGGATGGACGTCCAGGTGACGTACGAGCCGGACGCCGTGGTGCTGCCGAACACCCAGCTGCAGGGCGCGACCCACCTGGGCGAGGACTGCGAGGTGGGCCCGAACTCCACCCTCCGGGACACCCTGGTCGGCGCCGGCGCCCGTGTGAGCAACACCACGGCCGACCGCGCCGAGATCGGCGAGCTCGCCTCCACCGGCCCGTACGCCTACCTGCGGCCGGGGGCGAAGCTGGCCCGCAAGGCGAAGGTCGGCACCTACGTCGAGGTCAAGAACTCCGAGCTGGGCGAGGGCGCCAAGGTGCCGCACCTCTCCTACATCGGCGACGCCACGATCGGCGAGGGCACCAACGTCGGCGCGGCCTCGGTCACCGTGAACTACGACGGGGTGAAGAAGCACCGCACCGTCATCGGGGCGCACTGCCGCACCGGCTCGGACAACATGTTCATCGCCCCGGTGACCGTCGGTGACGGCGCTTACACCGGCGCGGGCTCGGTGATCACCACCGACGTTCCGCCCGGCGCACTCGGCGTGAACCGCGCGCAGCAGCGCAACATCGAGGGCTGGGTGGAGCGCAAGCGCCCGGGCACGGTGTCCGCGCAGGCCGCGCGGGCCGCGACCGACGGCGCGGCCGAGGTCTGACGCGCCCACCGGGGACCGGTCGGCCGGTCCCCGGGGCGGACGGTTTCTGCGCGGGCGCGTAACCTGGGGGACATACGTGCGCCACTGGGCTTACCGCCCGTGTCCAGGCGTACCGACATTCCCCGATCCCCTCGTGAGTGCGGGCTGCGCCTGCCCTCCTCGGGAGCGGGGTTCAGCGTCCGCAACACGAGGAGACGGTGCAGTGAGCGGGATCACGACGTCGGGTGAGAAGAAGCTCAAGCTCTTCTCCGGCCGTGCCCACCCGGAGCTGGCGAGGGAGGTTGCCGAGGCGCTGGGGACCGAGCTGGTCCCGACCAAGGCCCTGGACTTCGCCAACGGCGAGATCTACGTCCGCTTCCTGGAGTCGGCGCGTGGCGCGGACTGCTTCGTGATGCAGAGCCACACGGCTCCCATCAACCAGTGGATCATGGAACAGCTGATCATGATCGATGCTCTCAAGCGGGCCTCCGCCAAGAGCATCACCGCGATCCTGCCGTTCTACGGGTACGCCCGCCAGGACAAGAAGCACCTCGGCCGCGAGCCCATCTCGGCCCGTCTGGTCGCCGACCTGCTCCGCCAGGCCGGTGCCGACCGCCTGATGGCCGTCGACCTGCACACCGCGCAGATCCAGGGCTTCTTCGACGGCCCGGTGGACCACCTGTTCGCGCTGCCGCTGCTGGCCGACTACATCGGCGAGAAGGTGGACCGCTCCAAGCTGACCGTCGTCTCGCCGGACGCCGGCCGGGTCAAGGTGGCCGACCAGTGGTGCGACCGGCTGGACGCCCCGCTGGCGATCATCCACAAGCGCCGCGACATCACCCAGGCCAACACCATCCTGTCGGCCGACGTGGTCGGTGACGTCGACGGCCGGGTCTGCGTCCTGGTCGACGACATGATCGACACCGCCGGCACCATCTGCGCCGCCGCCGACGCGCTGTTCGAGAACGGCGCCGCGGACGTCCTGGTGGCCGCCACCCACGGCGTGCTCTCCGGCCCGGCCGCGGACCGGCTCAAGAACTCCCGGGTCAGCGAGTTCGTGTTCACCAACACGCTGCCCACCCCGGCCGAGCTCCAGCTGGACAAGATCACCACGCTGTCCATCGCCCCGTCGATCGCCGCCGCGATCCGCGAGGTCTTCGAGGAGGGCTCGGTCACCAGCCTCTTCGAGGGCGTGCACTGACGAAGCCCCGCGCAGGCGGCCCCGGACCACCCCGGTCCGGGGCCGCCGCCGGTTCGGGGCCGCTGCCGGTTCGGCGGGGGGCGCCGGGTTCGGCGGGGGCGTCGGCCGGGGGCCCGATTTCGTCGCAGCGGGCCGGTGCGGTTAGACTCGTGAAACTGCTCGGCGAGGGATGTCGTGTGCCCGCTCGACGGACACCGACTCCGTGATCGACGCGCTGCCGTAACGGATTCCGTCCGTCGGCAGAAGTCGTTGCCGCCGAGTGACCCCCGAACGTACTGAGGGTGTGGTCCCGGCGGTTTTTCGCGTTGCCTGCACCCCCGCGCCATTCTTCACGAGGAGTGCAGTCGTGTCCGAGATCCGCATTGCCGCTGAGACCCGTTCCGAGTTCGGCAAGGGTGCCGCCCGTCGCGCCCGCCGCGCCGGCTTCGTCCCCGGTGTCGTCTACGGCCACGGCCACGCCCCGGTTCACCTGAACCTGCCCGGCCACGACCTGATGATGGCCCTCAAGACCCCGAACGCCCTGCTGGTCGTTCCGATCGAGGGCAAGGACGAGTACGTCCTGCCGAAGGCCGTCCAGCGCGAGGCCATCAAGCGCACCATCGAGCACGTCGACCTGCTGCTGGTCAAGCGCGGCGAGAAGGTCACCGTCGAGATCCCGGTCCACACCGAGGGCGAGCTGGCCCCGGGCGGCAACCTGCTGGAGCACGTCCTCAACGCGCTGCCGGTCGAGGCCGAGGCCACCCACCTGCCCGAGTCCGTCACCGTCTCGGTCGAGGGCCTGGAGGCCGGCGCCTCCATCCACGCCAAGGACATCGCCCTGCCGGCCGGCGTCACCCTGGCCGTCGACGCCGACGCCGTCGTGCTGCAGGTCATCGGCGCCCAGGCCTCGCAGGCCGACGCCGACGCCGAGGCCGCCGAGGCCGAGGGCACCGAGGCCTGAGCCTCCGGTACCCCGTAGCTTTCGACCGCTGCCCCGGTCGCTCCCCTGGAGCGGCCGGGGCAGCGGTGCGTCCAGGATGATCGGGATGACGGCGTCGAGCGCGGCGTCGGGCGCGGAGTCGAGCGCGGAGTCGAGCGCGAGGGAGAAGGGAAACATGGCGGAGGAGTACGACGGGCCCTGGCTCGTGGTGGGGCTGGGCAACCCGGGCGAGCAGTACGCCCGGAACCGGCACAACATCGGTTTCATGGTGGTCGACCTGCTGGCGCAGCGGATGGGTGCCAGGTTCAAGGCGCACAAGAGCCGGGCCCAGGTGGCCGAGGGGCGGTTGGCGGGCAAGCGGGTGGTGCTCGCCAAGCCGATGTCCTTCATGAACCTCTCCGGCGGGCCGGTGACGGCGCTGCGGGACTTCTACAAGGTGCCCGCCTCGGCGCTGATCGCCGTCCACGACGAGCTGGACATCGACTACGCGGCGCTGCGGCTCAAGCTGGGCGG
The DNA here is from genome assembly GCF_042266305.1 of Kitasatospora sp. NPDC056076. NCBI lineage: Bacteria > Bacillati > Actinomycetota > Actinomycetes > Kitasatosporales > Streptomycetaceae > Kitasatospora > Kitasatospora sp. NPDC056076. The sequence continues at coordinate 8,794 of NZ_JBHJWG010000038.1, read as the reverse complement.
CGGGGACAACGGCCACAACGGGCTGAAGTCGATCACCAAGTCGCTGGGCCCGGACTACCACCGGGTGCGCTGCGGGATCGGCCGGCCGCCGGGCCGGATGGAGGTCGCCGACTTCGTGCTGAAGGACTTCTCCTCGACCGAGCGCAAGGAGCTGGAGTGGTTCGTGGACCGCTCGGCCGACGCGGTGGAGGCGCTGCTGTCCGAGGGGCTGGAGCGGGCGCAGGGCACGTACAACTCCTGAAACGGGCGGCGTCTGACGTGACGTCATGCGCACGGTGTGCCGGGTACACAACAGTCGTACAACGCTTGCCCGGTAAACCTGAATCCGTGTGAGAACCCTGTGCGGGATCGGATAGCGTCGGCCCGGTACGCGAACGGGTCCTGGGGAGTTCTCGATGCGCAGATTGCGTCCGGTCCGCCGACTCCGGCGGCTCCGGGTGGTTCGGCTCAAGCAGTTCGGACGACGGGTCGGCACCGCCGGTGCCCTGGGGGCGGCCGGGATGCTGCTGTCCAGCGGCGCGGTGGCGCACGCCGATCCGGTGGCCGAGCCCGATCCGGCGATCACGCCGGAGCCCGCGGCGGCGCAGTTCGCCCCGCTGCTGGGCGAGTCGGTCGGCCCCGACGCGGGGCTGCTGGCGGTCGGCGGCGGCCTGGTGGTCGTGGCCGGCGGGGCGGCCCTGTGGCTCAAGCGCCGGCGCGCGGGCGAGCCCGCGGAGTAGGAACGTACGTACGCAGGGCCGGTGTCCACGGGACGTGGACACCGGCCCTGCGTCGTTCGGCCGGTCGTCAGCCGGTGTTGCGCAGGCCGGCGGCGATGCCGTTCACGGTGAGCAGCAGCGCGCGGGCGCGCAGCGGGTCCTCCGGGCGGCCGGTCGCGACCTCCTCGCGCTGGCGGCGCAGCAGCGCGACCTGGAGGTAGGAGATCGGGTCGAGGTAGGCGTCCCGGACGGTGAAGGTCTGCTTCAACACCGGGTTGTGCTCCAGCAGTTCGTTCTCGCCGGTGAGCCGCAGCACCTCGCGCAGGGTGAGGTCGTGCTCGGCGACGATCTGGTCGAAGATGTGCCGCAGCTCGCCGGGCACCAGCTGCTCGACGTAGTGGCGGGCGATCCGCAGGTCGGTCTTGGCCAGCGTCATGGCGACGTTGGACAGGAAGTTGCGGAAGAAGTGCCACTGGCCGTGCATCTCGTCCAGCACGTCGCCGAGGCCGGCCGCGCGGGCGGCGGCGAGGCCGGAGCCGACGCCGTACCAGCCGGGGACGACCTGGCGGGACTGGGTCCAGCCGAACACCCACGGGATGGCCCGCAGGCCGTCCAGGCCGGCGCCGGAGTCGGGGCGGCGGGACGGGCGGGAGCCCAGGTGCAGCGAGGCGAGCTGGTCGACCGGGGTGGAGGCGAAGAAGTACTTCGGCAGGTCCTCCTGGTCGACCAGGGCGCGGTAGGAGGTGTGGGCGGCCTCGGAGACCCGGTCCATCGCGGCGTCCCAGCGGGCCAGTTCCTCGGGGGCCTGGCGCGGGGCGGTGTGCAGCGCGGAGGCGGCGAGGGTGGCGGAGATGGTCAGCTCCAGGTTCTCCCGGGCGAGGGAGGGGAGCAGGTACTTGTCGGAGATGACCTCGCCCTGCTCGGTGACCTTGATCTCGCCCTCCAGGGTGCCCCAGGGCTGGGCCAGGATGGCTTCGTGGGAGGGGCCGCCGCCGCGGCCGACGGTGCCGCCGCGGCCGTGGAAGAGGCGCAGCCGGATGCCGTAGCGGTGGGCGACGTCGCGCAGTCGGCGCTGGGCGCGGTGGATCTCCCACTGGGAGGTGGTGATGCCGCCGAACTTGGAGGAGTCGGAGTAGCCGAGCATGACCTCCTGGATGTCGCCGCGCAGTGAGACGAGCAGCCGGTAGGAGGGGTCGGAGAGCATCTCGTCGAGGATGCGGTCGGCCTGCTGGAGTTCGTCGGTGGTCTCCAGCAGCGGGACGATGCCGATCTTGGCGATCCCGGCGTGCAGGTCGATCAGGCCGGCCTCGCGGGCCAGCACGGTGGCGGCGAAGACGTCGTCGGCGCCCTGGCACATCGAGATGATGTAGCTCTCGACGATCTCGTCGCCGAAGCGCTCGAAGCCCTGGCGGATGGTGTTGAAGACGCCGAGGGTCTTGGTGCCGGCCTCGTCCAGCGGGGCCGGGGTGGGGGCCAGCGGGCGGCGCGAGCGGAGCTCCTTGGCGAGCAGCTTCTGCCGGTACTCGCGGGGCATGTCGGCGTAGCGCCAGGCCTCCTCGCCGAGCCGGTCGAAGAGCTGGCCGAGGGCGTGGTGGTGGGCCTCGGCGTGCTCGCGGACGTCCATGGTGGCGAGCTGGAGGCCGAAGGCCTCGATGGTGCGGATGGCGCGGGCCAGCCGGCCGTCGGCGATCAGCTCGCCGCGGTGGGCGCGCAGCGACTCCTGGATCAGCCGCAGGTCGGCGACGAGTTCGCGGGTGCCGACGTAGTCGCGGCCCTCGACGTGCGGGGTGCCGCCGGCCAGCCGCTCGCGGGTGTTCTCCAGCTTGAGCCGGATGCAGGTGGCCTTGAGGCGGTACGGCTCCTCGGCGTTCATCCGCTTGTAGCGGGGGCTGAGTTCGGGGAGCCGGTGCAGGTCGGTGTTGAGCGAGGCGAGCAGTTCGACCGAGGCGCCGGCCAGCCGCTCGGAGGTGGAGAGGGTGTTGCGCAGGTCGTCGATGGCGGCGAGGGCGTCCTGGATGCCGTACTCGTGCTGGAGGTTGAGGACGTCCCAGGTGACCTGCGGGGTGACGTTGGGGTTGCCGTCGCGGTCGCCGCCGATCCAGGTGCCGAAGGTCAGCGGGCGCACGCCGTCGGGCAGGTTGAGGCCGACCCGGGCGAGCTCCTCGTGCAGTTCCTCCAGCACCTCGGGGACGGCCTCGCGGTAGAGCTCGTCCAGGTAGTAGACGGCGTTGCGGGCCTCGTCGGTGGGCTCGGGGCGGGCGATGCGCAGTTCGTCGGTCTGCCAGAGCAGGTCGATGACCTCGGCGAGGCGGCGGTCGGCGGAGCGCTTGGCGCTGCTGGTGCGGGCCGGGTCGGCGGCGGCCAGGCCGTTGCTGAGCTCCTCGCGGTGGATCCGGTCGAGGAGTTCGCCGATCCGGCGCAGCTTGTTGAGCACGCTGCGGCGGGCGGCCTCGGTGGGGTGGGCGGTGAAGACCGGGCGGACCGCGAGGTTGGCCAGGGTGTCCTGGAGGTGCTTGGGGTCGGCCTCGGCGAGCTGGTCGGCGGTCTGGGCCAGCAGCGAGCCCTCGCGGGCGCGGCGGGTGGCGAACTCCCGGCCGCGGTGCACCTGTTCGGTGACGTTGGCGAGGTGGAAGTAGGTGGAGAAGGCCCGGACCAGCTTGGCGGCCGTGTCCAGGTCGATGTCGGAGAGGAGTTCGGCGGTGGCCTCGCCGTCGGTGCGGCTGAGCAGGCGGACCTGTTCGACCAGGCCCAGCAGCTGGGGGCCCTCCTGGCGGACCAGCGTCTCGCCGAGCAGGTCGCCGAGGCGGCGGATGTCCGCGCGCAGGGCCGAGTTGTCCTCGGCTGCGCCGGCGGCGAGGACGGTGGGGCTGTCCGCCGGGGTGGGGACCGGAGCGGTCACGGCTGGCTCCCTCTGGTGGTGGGGTTCGGCAACGGCTCATCGTCACAGGTCCACGCGCAGTGTGGCGGGTGTGACGCGTGCGGACCGCGCTGTCCGACGCGACCAGCATAGGTGTCGGGGCGGTCGCTGTCCGCGAGGTGGCCGGATGGCGGACAGGGCTGCCGAAAACCACCTGTGGTCTGGACCACTTGAGGGGGGTCGGGGGTGTGCCGGGCAATCCGGGTGGGGAAGGGCGGGGGTTGCCGCTTAACCTGTCACGCATGAGCAAGTCGCCTGGGGAGCGCGTGCCGGTCCGGTCGTTCTGGTGGTGGAAGCGGCGGCGCAGCGCCCTCCTCGACGTCGGGCTGGCGCTGCTCGCCGCGGTCGAGTGCTCGGCCAGCACGATCGCCTTCCTCTCCGCCCGGATGCACGTGAGCGTCCTCGGCATGGCCGGGATCGCCCTGCTCGGCACGCTGGCCGGCGGTTCGCTGGTGGTGCGCCGGCGGTGGCCGGCCGTGCCCGTGGTGGCGACCCTGCTGGTGCTGCCCGGGATGCTGGGCGTGCTGCTGCTGGTGGTGTCGCTGTACACGCTGGCGGAGACCTGGGAGTGGCCCTCCCGGCGCCGCCGGGTGGTGGCGCTGTCCGGGCTGGCCTTCGCCGAGGCCGGCGCCGTGATGGCGCTCCAGTTGATGACCCCGGACGACTCGGTCGCGGCGGAGCGGACCCCGCTGTGGGGCCTGGTCGTGCTGTCGCTGCTGGTCGCGGTCGGACTGACCGTCGCCCCGGTGGTGACCGGACTGTACGTGGGGGCGCGGCGGCGGCTGATCGAGTCGCTCAAGGACCGTGCGCACGGCCTGGAGACCGAACTGGACCTGCTCGCCGAGCAGGCCCAGGAGCGCGCCCGCCGGGCCCGGTTGGAGGAGCGCACCCGGATCGCCCGGGAGATGCACGACGTGGTCGCCCACCGGGTCTCGCTGATGGTGGTGCACTCCGGGGCGCTGGAGCGAATAGCCGTCAAGGACCCGGAGAAGGCCGCGCAGAGCGCCAGGCTGATGGGCGAGGTGGGCCGGCAGGCGCTGAACGAGCTGCGCGAGATCCTCGGTGTGCTGCGGATGGACGACGAACGGCCGCAGGAGCCGGACTCGCTGGCCGTGCTGCCCCGGCTGGTCGACCAGTCCCGGGCGGCCGGGATGGCCGTGACGCTGACCGTCAGCGGCAGCCGGCAGGAGTTCACCGGCGAGGCCGAGCAGACCGCCTACCGGGTCGTCCAGGAGGGGCTGACCAACGCCCACAAGCACGCGGGCGGGGCGCAGGTGTCGGTGCTGCTGGCGTACGCGCCGAACGGGGTGCGGGTGAGCGTGGTGAACGCCTGCCCGGGCGGGGAGCGGGGGGCGGCGCAGCTGCCCAGCGGGGGCAACGGGCTGGTCGGGATGCGGGAGCGGGTGATCGCGCTGGGCGGCACCTTCTCCTCCGGGCCGGAGGCGGACGGCGGCTTCCGGGTCGAGGCGGTGCTGCCGTCCCGGCTGGCCGTCCGCGCGGACCGGCTCGGCCGGCCGGGCGCCGCGGGTCCGGCCTGATCCACGGGAGGCGCCTCAGCCCGGCGTGGACGGGCCCTGGCCGTACGCGCGGCCGTACTCCTCGGCGGTGCGCAGCCGTTCCGGGGCGGTGCCCAGGACCAGGGTGCTGATCGCCTGGTCGATGCCGTGGCCGAGGAACCACTCGCCGGTGTGGTCCAGGCTGTAGACCCGGGCCTCCTCGTCGACGGCCAGCAGCGCCTGCCCGTAGGCCTCCTCGCCGAGCGGGGCGAGCCGGCTGCCCAGGGCCCGGCCGAGGTCGAACAGGGTGCGCGGCTGGTGCAGCCCGCACATCGGGTCGATCAGGAACGGGGTGCGGGCCAACTGGCGGCCGGGGCCGGAGAGGTCGAAGGCGAGGCCGCCGAACTCGGCCCAGGCCTCGACGGCCGCCGGGAACACCGCGTGCGGGACGCCGCCGGGACCGCCGTGCCCGACCAGGGCGTCGGCCCACTCCTCGGCCTGCCGGATCTGCCAGCGGCCGGGGTGCCAGCCGGCCGCCTTGAGCTCGGCGGCGACGTCGGCGGGGAAGCGCGGGCGGGTCCGCCCGGTGGGGCCGGCCGGGGGCGGGGTGCCCGGGGCGAGGGTGGCCGGCGGGGGCGGGGGCGGGCTGGGCGGGTTCAGGGCGTGCTCCGGGGCTCGGGGACAGGGGGCGTACGAGAGGCGTACGGGAGGCGGGCGGGCGTGGGCGTCCGGCGTGCGGACGCTCAGCGCGCCGGCGGTCCGACGGCGACGCTCTGCACCGTGAAGTGCTCCAGCATCGGTGCGCAGGAGCGGCACGGCGGGGCGTGGGTGCCGTGTGCCGGGTCGCCTTCCTCGCGGATCCGGAGCGTCGTCATCCGGGAGCCCTTGAGCGCCTTGCGGGCTTCCTGCAGGCTCATCGGCTTGCGGGCGGCGCGCTTGGAGCGCTTCCCGTCGACCGTGGTCAGGTACTGGGAGAGCAGGACGGCCTCCGGGCAGCGGCCGGTGAACCGTTCGCGGGCCTCGACCGGCAGGGTGTCCAGGAACTCGCCGACCAGCGGGTGCAGGACCGGGCGCCGGTCGTCCTTGTCGCCCGCCAGGGTGTGCACCTCGCCGCCCTTGGGCGACAGCGCGGCGGCGACGGCGGGCAGCAGGCTGTCGCGGTGGTGGCGCAGCACGGGCGGGCCCGCCGGCTCACCGGTGGTCATGCGGTGTCCTCCTCCTCGTTCCTGGCGGTCCGGTTCCCGTTGGCTCCGGTCGGTCCCGGGGCAAGCCTGTCATTCGGTACCGACAACCGCACAACCGGGGTGCGGGGCGGACCGAACACCCGTACGGCCACCGGCCGGCCGGGCACCCGTCCCACCCGCATCCTGGCCGCCCACCGGCCGGACCCGCACAGCATCGTCATGACTTGTCCGTCGATTTACCGAAACCGCCCCCGGTCCGGACCCCGCCCGGTACGGTTCCGGCAGCGAGCCCCGGGCGGGCCCCGGTGGCAACGGCGACGCCGGGGCGGTGCTCGCCGACGACGACGAACTCGCCGCCCCCGTACGGCCGATCGGCGGCCACGGCGCCCGCGACGAGTCACACAGGCCCGGCAGGTAGGGGTCGTGGAGGTGTTGCGGCGGGCCCTGGGTGCGAGGGGTCGGCCGGGCGGGTGACCCAATAGGCTGGTGCCCAGCAAGCGCACCGAGCATTTTGCAGCAGCCAGTGGGGGCTCCCAGATGACGACAGGTCGGCCCGGCGTCACCGCCGCACCGAACGCGGCGTACGCAGGTCAGGTGGTGCAGTTCCCGGACCCGGTCCGTGCCGAGCGGCACCCGGCCGGGGTCCGGGTGGACGAGGCCGGCTACCCGGACTTCGGTCCGTACGCCGCCGCGGCGGCCGAGGTCGCCGACCCGCCGCAGGGCTTCGGCGTGGACGAACTGCGGCTGACCGACTACGTCTCGGCCAACGCCGCCCTGTTCACCCAGGGCCACCCGCTCTGGGCCGACCTGGAGACCGCGGTGGCCACCCCGCCCGGCTGGACCTGGCACCACGCGGTCGGCCGGGCCGCCCCCGGCTGGCGCCGGATGGAGCTCGTCCCGGTCGAGGTCAAGTCCCTGCTGCGCCACCACGGCGGCCTGGCCACCTCGCCCGCTGACCACACCCGCCGGGGCACCCGCCCGCTGCAGGAGCGCCGGCCCGTCCACTTCTCGCTGGCCAAGGACGGCGGCGACCCGATCGGCGTCCCCGAGGACCTGGTGCAGCGCGCCGAGGAGCGCCTCGGCTACCAGCTGCCCGGCGCCTACCGCACCTTCCTCAAGCTCGGCGGCGGCCGCGGCCCGGTCGGCGTCGCGCTGGACACCGAGCTCGGCATGCTGCTCGACCAGCCGTTCCTCACCCTCACCGAGGAGTACGGCACCGAGGACGTCGTCTACGCCAACAAGTGCCTGCGCGACCACCTCACCAAGGACTACCTGGGCATCGCCTACGCGCAGGGCGGCCTGATCGCGCTCAAGGTGCGCGGCGACCGGATCGGCTCGGTCTGGTTCCACCTGTACGACGACGCCCGGGACTCCGGCGGGCCGGAGGCCCCCGAGGAGCGCTGCGCCCGGCTGCTGCTGCCCTGCGGGGACGACTTCGACGCCTTCCTGCTGCGGCTGGCCGGCAGCCCGCCGGAGCTGGAGACGGTCGCGGAGCTGATGGTGGACGGCGGGTTCGCCCGGGCCGTCCCGGTGGACTGACGTGAGCGCGGGAACGGCGTTGAGGGAACGAGTGGGGACGACGGGGACAGGGGTGAACCGGGCGTGGTGACGTACGCGCAGGCGCAGGAGCTCGCCGAGGAGTGGGTCAACGGCGGGGTGCCGCACGGGCAGCAGCGCGAGGTGCGGGTCCGGGAGTTCGACCTCGGCTTCGTCTGCTGGGCGGTCTCGCCCGCGGACACGGCGGGCGGGCCCGCCGCCGGTGCCGACGGCGGGGCGGGTGCGGGCGGGGCGCGGCTGGTGATCGCCCGCGACTCGGGCGCCAGCACGCTGTGGCCCGCGCTGCCCGTCAACGAGGTGGTCCGGCAGTTCGAGGAGGTGTACGGGCGGCCGGTCGCGGCCAACCCGGCCGGGGCGGCGAAGCCCGCACCGGGGCCGGTGGAGGCGACCTCCTTCCTGCTCAGCCCGCCGCAGTGGCTGCAGGAGGCGGGAGCGGCGGCGATCGCGGCGGAGGCCGAGAAGCTGGGGGGTGCCGCGGCCCCGGCCCCGACCCCGGCCCCGGCTGCCGCGCCCGCGCCTGCCGATGTGCCGCCCGCACCGCTGCCGCCCGCGCCCGTACCGGTCGCGCCCGCCGTGCTGACCGAGCCGCCGGTCTCCGCGCGGCCCGCCGGGGACGCGCCGACCATGCTCGCGCCGCCGCCCGGCGAGGACCCGTTCGCCGCCCCGCTGCCGCCGAGCGCCTCGACGCCGCCGCCCGCGCCGGTCGCGCCGGTCGCGGCCGAGGCGGCGACCGTGCTGATGCCGGAGGGCCTGCGCACCTCCGGTTCGGACCTGCCCGAGGCGCCCGCCCCGGCCGGGGCCGAGGCCGCGACGATGCTGATGCCCCCGGGCGGCGGCCACGGCCTGCCGCCGGTCGGTGCCCAGCCGCCGGTCGCCCAGGCCCCGGCCCAGGCCCCGGCCGCGCCGCCCGTCGCCCCGCCCGCTCCGGTCCCGGTGCCCGCC
>NZ_JBHJWG010000037.1:0-87044 GCF_042266305.1 Kitasatospora sp. NPDC056076 | reverse complement strand
TGGCGGGCGTCCTCGGCGTCGGCGCGGAGACGGCGCTCGCGCTCGTCGAGGTCGGTGTCGGTGGGCGGCGGGGTGTCGGTCACCGGGCACCGCCGACGCGGGCGTGGCGGGCGGCCTGCTGGAGGCCGAGGCGGCGCGCGAACATGGCGGGCTCGTCAGGGTGTTCGGCGAGGTTCCGCTGAACGGCGGCGTCGATTTCAGCGGCGACCTGCTCGCGGACCTCGGTGGCGTGGTCGTCGAGGAGGCGCTCGATGCGGGCGCGGGCGTCGGCGTACTCGGGGCCGGCGGGGTCCTCGCCGGTGAGGAGTTCGGCAAGGAGGGCGGCACGGGCGGTGTTCATGCGGGTCTCCGTGGTGGGTGTGTGTGGCGGCCGGTGGGTGCCGGCCGCCCGAGGTGGCTGGTGACCGATAAGCGGTTGGTCTCGTTGGTCGGGTGTGGGATCACGTAGTCGGCGGACGCTCGCTCAGGGGTCAAACCGGCCTGAGGACTGGGCGAATCGCGATATGACGGTGGCCGAGCAGCTGTGGTTCAACGAGAGGCATCCGGAACATCCTGTCGCCCGGTTGTTCAACGCTTTGCCGGCGTTACTCAAGATCGAGGCGGTAGATCGGCGCTCTGGCGGTGAGCCGTTTCTGTTTGTGCTGGAGGAGATGACGCTGGAGTACTTCGGGCGTTTGCCGCCTGCGGTCTGAATGGCGGCGGCTGTAACGGGCCGCCTTGGGGGCCGTGGGCGTGCGGGCGGCGCCCCTGGGAGCCTGGGGCTGTGCGCGGCCGTTGGTGGTCCGGTCCTGGCCGCGCACGGGGCCGTCAGGTGGCGGGCTGCCGGTGGGCGGCGAGTTCGGTCAGCAGGACGCGCCCGACTTCGCGGTTGGTCTTGGTGGCGGCGTGGGCCTCGGCCAGCTCGGCGGTGAGCCGCTGGACGTCCTCGGCGAGGAACCGAGCGGCCTGCTGGTTGGACAGGGCGACGGCGCGTTCGGTCGTCAGCTCGGCCTGGAGCTGCTCGGCAGCCTCGATGGCGCGGTCGCGGCCGTGCTCGGTGATGTCGAGGTGTTCGCGGGCGGTGCTGGCGCGGCGGCGGGCGGAGTGCCAGGCGGTGCGGAGCCGCTCGTTCTCGGCCTCCAGCTGCCGGACCCGGGCGAGCAGGGCGGGCACGTCCTGCCGGGCGTGGGCGATGAACTCGGCGTTGGCGCGGTCCGCCTCACCGTCGCCGTCGGTTCGGGCCACCCACGACGCGGGCGCGATGACTTCCGCGACGATCTCGCTGTCGTCGGTCGTCCACGGTCCTTCGGTGGCGGCGTCGAGGCGGGTCTGGATGGCGTCGAGGTCGAGGGGCTGGGGCTGGCTCATCGGGTGGTCTCCTCGGCGTCGAGGTAGGTGCGCTGGTCGAGGGCCCAGGGCTGGTTGCTGCAGGCGGTGCAGGGTCGGCCGGTGGGCCGGTCGGCGCGACCGCCGTGCTTGCCACACGCGGTGATCACGATGTGGGGGTCGCGGCTGGGGCGGACGATGTGGTCGACGCGGCCATCGACCAGGGCGACGCGGTCGTCCTCGTAGCGGTCGCGGTACACGGTGCGGCTCATCGGCTGGTTTCCTCGGTGGCGCCAGCCGCGACCAGGACGGGCTCCTGCTGGCTGTCGGGTTCGGTGGTGGCCGCGGCGGTCAGGGCGGGGGCGGGCTTCCCGGCCTTGGCGCGGTCGTAGGCGGCGATGCCCCAGATGATCGCGTGGCAGCACCACACGTAGTGCCACGCCCAGTCCCGGACGTCCCACTCGGTGGACTCGAAGGTGAACGGCTCCTCGCGGCCGGGCCGGTACTCGAACTGGCGGACGCCGGCGAGGGCTTCGCCCTCGTCCTCGATGCACCAGGTGGGCAGCTCGCCGAGCAGTTCGTCGTCGAGCTCTTCGTGCAGGCCAGCCAGGTAATCGGCGGTGACGTCGCCGGACTCCGCAAGGGCGGCCAGGTCGTCGGCGATGTGCTGGCGGAGGAGTTCCTCGGAGTACTCGCGGACGCCAGCGTGCCGGTCGGCGGCGTCGAGCTTCTCCTCCCAGTACTGGAGGTTGGGGCCGCCGCCCCACGCCGAGCGGCGGAAGAAGTCGAGCATGTCCTGGGTGCGGCTGAACGTGTAGCTGCCCATGTCGCCCTTGATGGTCAGGGTGCCGGGCCAGGTGATCAGGTCGAACCAGTGCGAGCTGTCGCCGGGGGCGAGGCACCGCAGGTGTCGGTAGAGGCCGTCGTCGTGGAGAACGGTGAGCTGGTGCTTGGCGACGTCGAGGCGGAAGCGGGCGGCAACACGCTGTTCGAGCGTGGGCTTCTTGGCGGTGGTCACGGTGGTCTCCTCAGGCGGCGGGTTGGGTGTGCTGGTGGACGAGCCAGGCGTCGGCCCGGCTGGGGTGGCTGCCGTCGGCGAGGCGGCGGCCGGTGGGGGTCCGGCAGGGGGTGCCGGGTTTGGCGCGGCAGGTGGGGACGGGGCAGGGGATGGCCCACTCGGGCGGCCGGTCGCCGTGGCGGCGGAGGCCCGGGGGCATCGGGGCACCCATCACGCGGCCTGGGCGGCGTCGGTGCGGGATCCGTGGTAGCCGGCCAGGCGCTTCCCGGAGGGGGTCCGGCACGGCTTGTGGGCGGCGGCTCGGCAGGCCCCGTTCGGACAGGCGATGTCGAGGGCGCTGCGGATCCTGGTCGTCGTCTCCCACGGCTCCGGCACGTCGTGCCCGACGCCGGCGGTCAGTTCCAGCACCGGCCGGGGGACTCCCGCGTACGGGAGCGCGGCCGGCCGGTGGCCGTCGACGGTGGCGGCGATCTGGGCGCGCAGGTTGCGGGTGAACTCGACGCCGGTCTCGCCGGGGGCGGGCTCGTACTGGAAGTAGTCGAGCCGGCCGGTCCGGGCCCGGCGAACCTCGGTGATGATCTCGGCGGGGGCGATCCACGGCTGACGGCGGGCGATCTCGACGGCGGCCTGCTTGCCGTCCTCGAAGGCGATGTCGACCAGGACGTCGCCCCACACGTCGGGGGTGTACTCGTCGAAGCGCTGCTGGGGGCACAGGGCGTGGACGTAGCGGGCGAGCGCAACGGCTTCGTCACGGTTCACGAGGGCTCCTGCATCAGGTTCTGGGCACGGGCCATGGCCCGGGTGAACATGTCGTCGGTCTGTTGCTGTTGACGGCTCTTGGGGGCCTCGGGGAGGCCGATGACGGCGGGCAGGTAGGTGACACCGTCCTGCTGTGCGGGGGCTTCGAGGGATCGCCAGCCGTCGACCCAGGCGGCCGCGGTGGCGGGGACGCCCTTGAGCCGGGCGGAGTTGATCGCGTAGGCGACCATCGCGGGGATGCCGACCCGGTCGACAGCTAGCCGGGTGTGCTCCCACTGCGACTCGCGCAGGGCCCAGCCGATGCCGGCGATCCCAGCGTTGGCGATCGCGGCTTTCAGATCGACGAGCCGGTCGGGGTAGGCCGCCGGTCGCTCGGCAGCAGCACCGTTCCTTCCGAAGGAAGGAACGGGGGAGGGGAGGGGCGGGGAGGGGACCACCGTCGCCCCCTGGAGGGTGTCACGCCGTGACGAACCCTCGTGACCTGCGGCGGAACCCTCAGACCGGGATTCGTTTTGGGGGTCAACCGGATCCCATCCGGAGCTCGGGTGAGTTTCACCTGAGTCTCGGGTGAGGTCCGGTTGAGCCTCGGTTCGGTCCTGTTTCTGGGCGTTGCGGCCCTTCTGCTGGCGCTTCCGGCCAGCCTCCCGGGCCGCCTCAACCTGGCTCTTGGACCGGTTGTAGAAGAGGTAGTCGTGCAGCGCGTACCCGTCCTCGGGCGGCTGCGGGCACCGCTTCGGGTCGCAGCCGTGCGGGGCGTCGTGCAGCATGCCGACCGCAACGAGCTTGGCGAGCTGGGCGGTGGTGCCGTAGCCGCGGGCCACGACGCCGTCGATGCAGCCGTTGGTGGAGTGCTTCGCACTGAACGCGCCGAGCCGACAGAACAGTCCCGCGGCGGCGTTGCCCGCCTTGCGGACCTTGGGGTGGCTGTCGAACCCATCGTCGACGGCGAACCACGGCATGTGCTGGTCTCCGGTCAGTTGGTGCTGGAAGGGTTGGTGGCCTGGGGCGGGGGACGGACACCCCGCCCCAGGCAGATCAGGCGAGGGCTCGGAGGCGTTGGTCGGCGAGTTCGCGGACGGTGCAGCGCGGGATCGCCTGTCGGAACGGCTCCCCGTGTTCGTCCCACGTGATGTAGCCGAGGGCCTGTTCGACGGTCTGCTCCGGGTCGACCATGCCAGCCAGGACCACGATCAAGGCCCGGAGCTCGTCGGTGCCGAGGTAGTTGATGTGGTTGCCGATGTCCCACGTGCCGCCGTCGCCGTGGACGATTGCGGACAGTCGGGCGGCCTTGAACACCATCCGCTCCGTGGTGGTGACGAGTTCGGCGGTCACTGGTCGCCGTCCTCGACGATCTCGCCCTCGTACGCGACGTTGTCCTCGGTGCTCGGCTCCCAGCTGGCCGAGGCCGGTGCGGGCACGAGGTTGTCGATGGCCATCTCGTCCTCGGCAGCGAGTCCGGAGACGTTGAACGCGCGTCGGAGGGCATGGGCCTCGGCGTTCTTGAGGGACATTTCCTGGGCGTAGGTGGCGTTTCCGCCGCGCGCCGGGTACCGGCCGGGGTACTGGAAGGGGTGGGTCATGTCCTTGCGGTAGACGGCGACTCGGGCCTTCCACTCGGTGCCGTCGTCAGAGAGGGTCGGCTCGTCGACGACGACGATGCCGTCGAGGCGGCCGGACTCGTGGGCGACGTGCAGGTAGCCGTCGCGGGTGATGAAGACGCCGCCCTTGGGGATGAGCACGACGTGCTTGAGGAGGGGGTCGAGGTTGTAGCGGCGGCAAACGGCGATGACGGCGTGGGACCGGGCGTCGTTGGCGTTGAGGCCGAGGTAAGAGAGGATCGCGCGGTCGTCGACGGCGAACGTGGCGGCGGCGGAGCGCTCGCGGGCGGCGAGGTCGGTGCTTCGCGCGGCCTGCTGGGCGATGGCGGCGCGGGTGTCGTCGAGGGTCACAGGTTCTCCTGGGGGATGCGGAGGGTCCGGCTGGGCGCTCCGCGGTACGGTTCGGGGTTGATGTCGGGGTCGGCGGCGAGGGCGGCGGCCTTCCACGAGATCTGGCCGGGGCGGGGCGCCCACTCGTAGGCGAGGTGTCCGCGGATGTGGACCTCGCGCGCCGGGCCGGCGATCGCCTTGAGCCTGTTCTCGGCGGCATCGAGGACGGCCTGGGGGCCAGCCATGGCGAGCAGGGCGTCTCGGCGTTCGCGGAGGAGGTGCTCGACCTCGACGGCGTCCGCGACGACCGACGTGGTCGTCGGCTCAGGGTGGAGACGGTTCAGGAGGTCGGTGCACGCCGCGGAGCCGGACACCGGCGGCGGGGTGCGGTGCTGCACCAACTCCCAGAACTCGCCACCGATCGCCCGCAGGCCTGTGATGGTGTCGTCGTCCCGGTCGACGCGGTGCACGATGGTGCGCTGGCCGCCGATTAGACAGGCGATGTAGCCGTAGGACCAGCCGGTGACGCCGAGGTAGTGCTGGACCTGCAGCCACGGACCGGTCGGCGGCTCGTCGAGCCACTCGTTCAGGGCGTACGAGGACCGGGTCTTGAGCTCGAGGACGCCGTACTCGCCGTCCTCCAGGGTGACCCTGTCCAGATTGGCGAGTGCCCACTCGGGGTCGAGTGCCCGGAGGGTGCCGGGGCTGGGGAAGGCCGGCAGGCCGGTGATGTCGGTGAACCGCTGGGCGACGATCGGCTCGAGCAGGTGGCCCATGAGGCCGGCCTCGGACAGGATCGTGTCGTCGCGCCGGGGCGCCGGGTTGCCGGTCTTGGTGTGCCAGATCTCCAGCGGCGACGTGTACTTGTCGAGTCCGCAGATCGCGGCGATGTCGGAGCCGCCGAGTCCGCCGAGCCGGGTCTCGTGCCAGGCCGGATCGTCGGGGCCGGAGCCCGGCGCGAGGACGACCCGCGCGCCGGACCGGTACAGGTACTCGCTCACGCCGCCGCCTTGCTGTTGCCGCCGGCGTTGATGGTGGCGAGGGTCTTGGCGTCGTAGCCGAGGGCGTCGTCGAGCTGCCGGAGGGCGCTCTCGCGGTCGCGCCGCAGCAGGCGGTTCTCCTCGCGCAGGCGGGCGATCTCCGCGACCATGTCGGCGTGGCCCTGGCGCTGGGCGGCGCGCATCTGGTCGAGGGCCTCCTCGGCGGTGTCGGCGCGGCGGATCGTGGCACGCAAGCGGGTCGCCAGCGTCAGGGCCTGCTCGCGGGCCTCGCGAAGGTCGATCTGCAGCCCGCGGACCCGGGCGTCGTCGGTGGTGGTGCGGCAGCCGAACAGGGTGCGGATGCTCATCAGGACTCCTCGGGGGTGCGCTGGCGGGGCAGGCTGGCGGTCGGCGGCCAGTGCTTGTGGATGGGGTGGCCGCAGCCGCACGGGCACAGGCGGCGCTGGACGGCGACCGAGCGGCGGTAGGCGCGGTAAGCGCGGGCCTCGGGCCGCATCCAGGCGTGGACGGCGAGGAACACGGCGCTGGCGGCGAACCAGGCGGCGGCGGTCACTTGGTGTCGGCCTTCGGCGTCGGGGCGGTCAGCGCGGCGACGATCAGCAGCGCGGCGTCCTGCGCGGTCGCGGTGTGGGCGATGCCCCCGCCGAGGACGGCCTCGAACAGGCCGCCGTGCTCGACGACGACACCGGCGAGACGGTTGTCCACGGCGGCGAACAGCGTCCAGTAGCGGCCGGCCGGGGTCTGTCCGGGGGACACCCACAGGTCGGTGCCGTTGATGGTGACGTCCGCGACGCCGGTGATCTCGGCGATGTTGGAGATGGCGATGGGGCGGCCGGTAGGCTGGCTCATGGCCTGCCTCCTTTTCGTGAGGTGTTGATCGGTGGGCCGTGGGCCTCGTTCGGGCGCAATCCGGCGGGGCCCGACCCATGTCAGGGGGATCAGGCAGCGCGACGCTTGCGCTTTGGAGGCTGGCCCTGGTCCTTGCCCTCCTTCTGCAGCGGAGGCAGAAGGCCGAGAAGCAGGACCAAGCGCCGGGCCTGTTCCGGTGTCGGGGGCCCATAGATCTCGAACAGGTTGGCGGCCATCAGCTGGCCGCCACTGCGGCGACCGGCATTCCGTGCCGACTGGCGTCGGTGCGTTCGACCGGTGCCCAAAGGATCAGCAAGTCGACGCCGATTCGACCGGACATGGACATCGCCACATCGGCGGTCACGGTCTCCTGTTCACCGGCGAGAAGCTTTCCGATGAAGCTGTGATGAACCTGCGCCAGGGCAGCCAGTTCGCGGGTGGTTGTGCGAGTGCCGTCTCCGGTGTGCTGCATCAGGTCGCGCAGCAGCCGAGGGGATCGGAGGCGGTACCGCAGCGTGAGGGTGTGGGACAAAGCGTCCTCCTGCAGCGGATCGCTCCCGTGTGGGAGTGGTCCAAGCATTGCACTGTGGGTGCATCCTGTCTACTCCTGGGGGATTTGCAGTCTGCTCCCGTGCTGCAGTGGCGTGAACACGGTCACACGACTCAATGTGCCCCTAGCGCGCCACCCCCGTGGGATAGACAATTTGTCCCCAGCGCGGAGTGAACGCCACGATGACCAGCGCGACAGATGGGGCGCGAGCGCCTCCAGGTAGACATCAGCGCAGAGGGTGGAGAGATGATGGCTGTCATGAGCGACGTGAAACGGGATGAGCTGTCCAGGCTGTGCCGTGAGCGCAGAGAAGAGCTGGGCCTCTCCATGGCTCAACTTGCTGCAGCCTCCGGCGATGACGCCATGGCGTCATCGTGGGTGGCCCGGCTGGAGACCGGCCAGCTCCGTGACATCCCGCGGCGGGAGCGGCTCGCGGCGCTCGCCAAGGGGCTCCGCCTCTCGTACCAGACTGTCGCCCGGGCGGCCGCAGCCCAGTTCCTCGACGTCGAGGATGACGCGGTGTGGTCCGCTGATGGGACCGTGCGTGTGGTGGTCGACCGCATGGGCGAAATGAATGAGACAGGCCGGCAGGAGCTTGCTCAGATCGCAGAGCTGTTCTCGCGAAGGCCTACGCACGGTTCGGGCACATGAGGATTCATCACGTCCGCATCTAGCGTGGTGTCAGTGGTGCGCGGCATGATGTCTGAACCGCCTGGGGGCGCCGACGTTTGCACCCTGGCCCCGCCATACCCTCACGCGGCGGGGCCCGCTACGAAGGGGGCCGTGTGCCGCACCTCAACATCCCGGACAGATCGCCGCTTGTGCGGATAGAGGTGGTTGATCATCTTCCTGACGGTCGACTGGTGGCGCGCATCGAGTCGCCTCACCAGACCGTGTTCATCGTTAACGGCGAGAACTTGCCCGACGGGTTCAAGCCGTACCTCGCGGAGTTCGAGGTTCTCATGCAGGAAGCGGTGGAGTCGCTCATGTGGCAGCGCAGTCCGCTTCCGCCCCCCGAGGCAGAGGACGAGACGCCTGATGAAGGCGCCGAGTAGCAAACCGGAAGCCCCGTCCGCTGGTTGCTCAGCGTGACGGGGCTTTTTGCTGCTCGACGGCTACCTGACTAGTGACATGTGGGCACGGCGACGTACGTCAGGAAGCTGCCGAAGCTGGTGACGCAGCCACTCGTCCACAGGTAGCGGAAGTCGCGGGAGGCGCGCCAGGGGGACAGGTCGGGCGCCAGCGAGCGCAGCAGGGTGCGCGCCCGACCGGCGGGCGGTGGTTCGTCGTCGTTCACGAACGACCATCCTCGGACGGTCGGTTCCCGACCCGCAACGGATTTATCACCAGCGCGTGAACGCCGGCGGTGAGGTGAGCCGGCCGGCGAGGTCGGCCAGCCGGTCCAGGGCGGAGCGGCGGCCGACCGGCTGCCCTGCGGCGGCACTGACCAGGTGCTGCGCCAGGTCGAAGGGCTCCTCGGCGGCGGTGCCGACGGCGAGCCGCTCGTGCGCGAGACCCGCGAGGTCGGCGAGACCCGCGAGGTCGGTGGGACCGGCCGGGGTGGTGGGGCCGGCGCCGTCCAGGGCCAGGACGGTCGCGCCCTGCCGGCGGGCGTGCTGCACCCGCTCCAGCAGCGGGGCACCGGCCGCGCCGGGGGCCACCACCAGCACGGTGGCGCCGCGCCCGGCCTCGGCGAGCCGCCGCAGACCGTGCGCCAGGTGGGCCGGGGCGGCGGCGGGCGGTGCGTGCCGCAGCAGGGTGGGCGCCAGCCGGGGGACGGCCGACCAGGCGGCCTCGTCCTCCAGGTGGGCGGCCAGGTGCCAGGGCTCGTACGCCTCGGTGCCGACCAGCAGCAGCTCACCGGCCCCGCGCCGGTCCACCGAGCGCCGCAGCGCACCGGCGAAGCCGCCGACCGCCTCCAACCAGCCGGTGCCCGTGAGTCGTTCACGAAGTGCCGAAACTCTCACTGCGTCCATGCGGGCCAGGATGTCGCGCCGGGCCCGCGGTTTGGGAAGATCGGCCCATGACTTCCCTCGATTCAGCGACAAACCCGGCCCACGAGCTGCCGGACGTCTCGCAGCTGGTGGTCGGTGTCCTCGGCGGCACCGGCGACCAGGGACGCGGCCTGGCCCTGCGGCTGGCCAAGGCCGGCCAGCAGGTGATCATCGGCTCCCGCGACGCCGCCCGGGCCGAGGCCTCGGCCGCCGAGCTGGGCCTCGGCGTGCGCGGTGCCGACAACGCCACCGTCGCCCGGGAGAGCGACGTGGTGATCATCGCGGTCCCGTGGGACGGCCACGCCGCCACCCTGACCGCGCTGCGCGAGGACCTCGCCGGAAAGATCGTCGTCGACTGCGTCAACCCGCTCGGCTTCGACAAGCAGGGCGCCTACGCGCTCAAGCCGGAGGAGGGCAGCGCCGCCCAGCAGGCCGCGGCCCTGCTGCCGGACTCCCGGGTCACCGCCGCCTTCCACCACCTCTCGGCGGTGCTGCTCCAGGACGAGTCGGTGGAGCGGATCGACACCGACGTCATGGTGCTCGGCGACGAGCGGGCCGCCACCGACGTCGTGCAGGCCCTGGCGGGCCGGATCCCCGGCATGCGCGGCGTCTTCGCGGGCCGGCTGCGCAACGCCCACCAGGTGGAGGCGCTGGTGGCGAACCTGATCTCGGTCAACCGCCGCTACAAGGCCCACGCGGGCCTGCGGATCACCGACGTGTAGCAGTCGGAGGTTCGTGTCGACCTCACCCCTGGACCCGCTCCGGAGGTGAGGTCGGCGACAATGGGTGGCGGCCGACCCCGGCCGTCCGCACCCGGTCCTAGGAGCTCCGCGCCATGCCTCGCACGTCCCTCTTCGCCCTGCTCGTCGTCGTCCTCGCGCTGGCGGCCGCCGTGGTCTCGATGGTCGAGGGCTTCTGGATCGGGCTGATCTGGCTCCCGCTGGCCGGTGTGGCGAGCAACGTGCTCTGGCTGAACCGGCGCAAGGCGAAGATCGCCGAGGCGGCGGCCGAGCAGGGCTAGTTCTTCCAGAAGCTGAACAGGTACCGGCCGACCGTCGCGTAGTCGGTGTCCACGCCGAACAGGCCCATCAGGTCGTGGACGATCCCGAAGAAGAACGTGTTCACCTCGGGCTGCCACAGCAGCGCGAACACGGCCAGCAGCCCGTACGGCGCGAACGGTTCCACCGCGCGCCGGGTCTTGTACGAGAGCCAGGGCTCGACGATCCCGTAGCCGTCCAGGCCCGGGACGGGCAGCAGGTTCAGCACCGCCGCGCTGATCTGCAGCAGGCCCAGGAAGCCGAGGGCGCAGGCGAAGGGCGAGACGTTGAGCTCGTAGCCGTTCCAGACCGCGTGCTGGTCCGAGCCGTCCAGCCACCCGGCGCCGACCGGGATCAGCAGGGCCGCCCCGATCACCAGGTTCACCAGCGGGCCGGCCGCCGAGATCAGGCTGTGCTTGAGCCGGCCCTGGATCCGGCTGCGCTCGATCCAGACCGAGCCGCCGGGCAGGCCGATGCCGCCGAGGATCACGAAGATGATCGGCAGCACGAAGCTGAGCAGGATGTTGGCGTACTTCAGCGGGTTGAGCGTGAGGTAGCCCTTGGCGCCGACGGTGATGTCGCCGCCGTGCAGGGCGGTGCGGGCGTGGGCGTACTCGTGCAGGCAGAGCGAGACCATCCAGCCCGAGACCACGAACAGGAACACCCCGAACGAGGCGTTGCCGTAGCCGGAGTACACCGCCCAGGCGGAGGTGCCCAGGGTGGCGAGGAGCACCCAGAACACCGGACTGATCCGGCGGTCCTCGCTGCGGGAGCGCGGCGTGGCGGCGAAGGTCATCTGTGGGTGCTCCGTGGGCAGAGGGAAGGGGGATACCGGCTGGGACCGATCATGCCGGGCGGGCCGGTGGCCGGACAAGCGGCCCAGGGTGAACGTCCGAGGGGAGGCGTCCGGTTCCGACGGGGCCGGGGGCGGGGGGAGGGGACGGCACAATTGTGCGGCCACGCCGCCGTCCATCGACCAGAATGGTCCGGTGCACTACGGCATCCTCGGTACCACCACGGCCCACCACGACGACGGCACGCCGGTCCCCCTCGGCGGGGCCAGGCTGCGGGCGCTGCTCACCGCGCTGGCCCTGCGGCAGGGCCGGCCGGTCCCGGCCGACCTGCTGGTGGACGAGGTGTGGGACGCCGAGCCACCGCAGGACTCCTCCGCGGCCCTGCAGACCCTGGTCGGCCGGCTGCGCCGCACCATCGGCCGGGAGCGGGTCGGCTCCGGGCCGGCCGGGTACTGGCTGGCCGAGCCGGCCACCGACCTCGCCGACTTCCAGCGGCTGAGCACCGAGGGCCGGCACGCCCTCGACGCCGGTGACAGCGCGCTGGCCGCCGAGCGGCTGCGCGCCGCCCTGGCGCTGTGGCGCGGTCCCGCGCTGGCCGACCTGCCCGACCGCGCCGCCGCGGCCGCCCGGCTGGAGGCCCAGCGGGACGAGGCCCGCCGGCACCGGATAACCGCGGACCTCGGCCTGGGCCGGGCCGCCGAGCTGGTCGCCGAACTGGCCGAGCTGTGCGAACGGCAGCCGCTGGACGAGCCCTTGCAGCTGCTGATGCTGCGGGCGCTGCACGGGAGCGGCCGTACCGCCGAGGCACTGCGCCACTACGAGCGCACCCGGCGCTCCCTGGCGGACGAGCTCGGCGTCGACCCCGGCCGTCAACTCCGGTACTGCTATGCCGAGTTGCTCGGATCCTCCGAGCCGGATCCGGCCCCGGCAGCGCCCCCGCCCCCGGCAGCGCCCCCGGTCGCCGCCCCGGTCCGACCGCACGAGCCGCAGCTCCTGGCCCCGGCGCCCCAACTCCCGCGCGCCACCGGGAACCTGCGCGGCCGGCTGACCAGCTTCGTCGGCCGGGAGGGCGATCTCACCGCCCTGCGCGGCCTGGTGGCGACGAGCCGGCTGGTCACCCTGACCGGTCCGGGCGGCTCCGGCAAGACCCGGCTGTCGGTCGAGGCCGGTCGCGCCGAACAGTCCGCCGGGCACTGGCCGGACGGTGTCTGGCTGGCCGAACTCGCCCCGCTGGAGAGCCCGGAGGCCGTTCCGGCCGCCGTGGTCTCCGCGCTCGGGATGCGCGAGATCGTGCTGCACGCCAGCAGCATGGTCGCCGAGGTGATGGAGAAGCGCGCCCAGGACCCGGTGCGCCGGCTGGTCGAGTACTGCGGCCAGCGCCGGATGCTGCTGGTCCTGGACAACTGTGAGCACCTGATCCAGGCCGCCGCCGACCTGGTGGACACGCTGCTCGCCGAGTGCCCCGGGCTGACCGTGGTCGCCACCAGCCGTGAGCCGCTCGGCGTCCCCGGGGAGACCGTCGTGCCGGTCGAGCCGCTGCCCGACCCGGTGGCGCTGCGGCTGCTCACCGAGCGGGCGGCGGCCGCCCGTCCGGGCTTCGACCCGCAGAGCGACCCGGAGGCCTGCGCCGAGATCTGCCGTCGGCTGGACGGCCTGCCGCTGGCCATCGAACTGGCCGCCGCCCGGCTGCGGGTGATGACGGCCCGGCAGATCGCCGACCGCCTGGACGGCCGCTTCGCCCTGCTCACGGCCGGCAGCCGCACCCTGCTGCCGCGCCAGCAGACGCTGCGCGCGGTGGTCGACTGGAGCTGGGAGCTGCTGGGCAAGCGGGAGCGGGCGGTGCTGCGCCGGCTCTCGGTGTTCGCGGGCGGCTGGCAGCTGGAGGACGCCGAGCCGATCTGCGCCGACGGCACCGAGGTGGTCGCCGTGGAGGTCGCCGACCTGCTGCTCTCCCTGGTCGACAAGTCCCTGCTGGTGGCCGATCTGGCCGACGACGGCGTCCAGCCGCGCTACCGGATGCTGGAGACCATCCACGAGTACGCCACCGAGCGGCTCGCCGAGTCCGCCGCCGAGCGCGACGCCACCGGCGCCCGCCACCTGGCGCACTTCCGCGCGCTGGTCGCCACCGCCGACCAGAACATCCACGGCCCGCGGCAGCTGCACTGGCTGACGGTGCTGGACCGGGAGCAGGACAACATCCGGGCGGCGCTGCGCCGGGCGATCGACCTCGCGGACGAGCAGCAGGCGCTGGTCATCGCCGTCGGCCTGGGCTGGTACTGGTCGCTGCGCGGCTACAGCCTGGAGGCCCGCGGCTGGTACACCGCGATCGCCGCGCTCGGCCCGGACCCGTTCGGCCCGGACGCCCCGGCGCCGGTGCCGTTGGAGCACAACGTGCTCTCGTACGACCTGCCGATGCCCGACGGGGTGGTCGAGGAGGCCCGCCGGCTGGTCGCGATGTTCCTGCTGCTCGGGATGTTCGAGGGGAACCTGGACATCCTGGGCGACGCCGGTGCGGTCCGGACGGCGGAGCGGCTGCTGGACACCTACACCACCGAGCTGCCGCAGGCCTACCGGTTCCCGGCGCTGATGCGGGTGTTCGCGGCCTTCCTGGCCGGCCGCCTGGAGCTGATGAAGAGCCTGCTGGACGACGCGGTCCGGGGCTGCGAGCTGTACGGCGACCCGTACGACCTGGCGTTCGCCCTCCAGGTCCGGGCCAGGATGCTGAACGACTGGCCGGACGGCGAGGAGCAGGGCGTCCGGGACGGTCTGCGCGCCCTGGAGCTGTTCGAGGAGGCCGGTGACCTCTGGGGGGTGTCCCAGGCGCTGGCGGTGCGCGGTGAGTCGCTGGCCATCCGGGGTGACTCCCGGGGCGCCGCCGACGCGTACGAGCGGGCGATCCGGCTGGCCGAGGAGCTGGGCGCGCCGCACGAGGTGCCGATGCTGCGGGTGAGCCTGGGCAGCGCCCTGCTGGAACAGGACACGGAGCGCGGGGAGCGGATCGTCCGGGAGGCGTTGGCCGCCATCGACGGCACGGGCCTCAACGAGTCCACCACCGGTGCCCTGCTGATCGGCCACCTGACGCTCAGCGGCCTCCACGCCCAGCGCGGCGACTTCCAGCAGGCCCTGGACGGGCTGGACGCGCTGGAGGGGATCGGCATGGGCGGCTTCATGCCGGGTGTCGTGGGCGGGCTGCTGGTCAGCACCCGGGGCTGGATCACGGCTCGGGCCGGGGATCCGGACGCGGGGCTCGCCCTGCTGTGCGAGGGTCGTCGGATGCTCCTCTCGGTGACCATGGCGGCCGGTTTCGCCGAGCAGATGACGGTCATGGTGGTGCCGGCCGTGATCGGCGTGCTGCGCTCCTTCGCGGAGCGGGACGGCGACCTGGAGCGGGCCCGGCGGGCGGTGGTGCTGCTCGGCGCGCACAAGGGCCTGAACGGTCCCAAGGGCGGCTACCTGGACAAGGTGGAGCGGGAGCGGTCGTCCGCCGCCCTGCGGGGGCTGCTGGGCGACGCCGCGTACGAGGCGGCGTACGCCGTGGGCGAGGCGATGGCTCCGGAGCAGACCCAGGCGATGCTGTCCGAGCTGCTCGCCTGAGACGCCCGGAGGGCGGTCGCCCGGTGCCCGTCCCCTGGTCACCGGCCGACCGCCCGTTCGTCCCGGGCGGCGTCCTGTCCACGGTCGCCGCCCGGCCCTCGTCCCCGGCCCGCTCAGGTCCGCTTGCGGAAGCGGGCCACCGCGAGCGGGGCGAAGATCGCGGTCGAGGCGGCGGACCAGATCAGCACGATCATCACCGGGTGGGCCACCGCCCCCTCCCCGTTGAGCAGCGCACGGGAGGCGTCGGCCAGTGCGGACAGCGGGTTGACCTTGGTGAAGGCCTGGAGCCAGCCCGGCATGGTGCTGGTCGGGGCGAAGATCGAGCTGCCGAACTGCATCGGCATCAGGACCAGCATGGAGACGCCCTGGACGGCCTGGGCGCTCTTCATCGACATGCCCAGCAGCATCGAGATCCAGACGATCGACATGCCGAACACCAGCGACAGGCCGACCGCGGCCAGCAGCTCCGGAACGCCGGTCTTGAGCTCGAAGCCGAGGATGAAGGCGAAGGTCAGCAGGATCAGCGAGGAGAGCAGGGCCCGCAGCGTCTCCGCCACGATCTTGGAGAGCAGCACGGAGGCCCGGCCGATCGGCAGGGTCCGGAAGCGGTCCATCACCCCGCTCTGGAAGTCGGTGTTCAGGCCGGTGCCGACGGCCAGCGCCAGCGTCATGCCGGTCTGTCCGAGCAGCCCGGGGATCATGAACTGCTTGTACTTGTCCTGGTCGCCGCCCATCATGGCGCCGCCGAAGACGTAGACGAACAGCACGGTGAAGACGATCGGCATCAGCACGGCGTCGAACATCGACTCCGGGTCGGCCTTGATCCGCATCAGGTTGCGGCGGGTCAGCGCGCCGATGTGGCGCAGGGTGGCGGCCGGGCCGATCCGGGTCTCGTCGGCCGCCGGGTCCCGGAGCGCGGCGGGGGTGAGGGTGGCGGTGGTCATGCGACGGGCTCCTTGACGAGGGCGTCGGCGGCCGCGGCGGTCGCGTCGGCGGCGGGCTTGCCGGTGATGGCGAGGAAGACCTCGTCCAGGCTGGGCACCTTGGTGTCGATGCCGGCGATCGCGAAGCCGCGGCCGCCGAGCACCCCGATCACGGCGGTGAGCTGCTCCTCGCCGGTGAGCGGCACCGCGAGCAGGCCGTCGTCGGGGGAGAAGGTGGCGGAGGCGACGCCGTTCTCGTGCAGGCAGCGGGCCATCTCCGGCAGTTCGGCCGGGTGGGCGGGGCGGACCTGGAGGATCTGGCCGCCGACCTTGGCCTTGAGCTCGGCGACGCCGCCGGCGGCGATCACCTTGCCCCGGTCGATGACGGTCAGCTCGTCGGCGAGCTGCTCGGCCTCCTCCATGTACTGGGTGGTCAGCAGCACGGTGCTGCCCTCGGCGACCATCCGCTGCACCTCGTCCCAGACCTCGTTGCGGGTGCGCGGGTCCAGGCCGGTGGTGGGCTCGTCCAGGTAGAGCACCCGGGGGCGGCCCATCATGCTGGCGGCCAGGTCGAGGCGCCGGCGCATGCCGCCGGAGTAGGTCTTGGCGATCCGCTTGGCGGCGTCGGTGAGCGAGAAGCGCTCCAGGAGCTCGGCGGCCCGGGCCTTGGCCTCCCGGCTGGGGAGGTCGAGCAGCCGGCCGATCAGGTAGAGGTTCTCGTAGCCGGAGAGCAGCTCGTCCACGGAGGCGTACTGGCCGGTCAGGCCGATGGTGCGGCGCAGTTGCTTGGGCTGGCGCAGGACGTCGTAGCCGCCGACGAACGCGCTGCCGGCGTCCGGCTTGATCAGCGTGGAGAGGACCCGCACCAGGGTGGTCTTGCCGGCGCCGTTGGGGCCGAGCAGGGCGAGGACGGTGCCTTCGCGGACGGTGAGGTCGACGCCGTCGAGGGCCTTGGTGGTGCCGAAGTGCTTGACGATGCCGTGGACCTCGACGGCGTTCCCGGCTGTTCCCCGCGTGTTCGGGGCGGTCGCGATTCCTGTCATGCCCCCAGGTTGTCCGCCCCGGCTGTCAGCCCCCTGTCGCCCGCCCGCCCCGGCTGTCAGCCCGCTGTCACGGCCCTCGGCGGCATGACAGCGCCCCTGCTCCGAGCGGCTCGGAGCAGGGGCGGGGGAGCCGTCCGTCAGTGGAAGCTGTGCTCCGCGGCCGGGAAGGCCCCGGTGCGGACCTCCTCGGCGAACTCGCGGGCGGCGTCGCCGAGGACGCCGCGCAGGTTCGCGTACTTCTTGACGAACTTGGGCACCCGGCCCGCGGTCATGCCGGCCATGTCGGTCCAGACCAGCACCTGGGCGTCGGTCTCCGGGCCGCCGCCGATGCCGACGGTGGGGATCGCCAGCTGCTCGGTGACCTGGGCGGCCAGCTCGGCCGGGACGGCCTCCAGCACCACGGAGAAGGCGCCGGACTGCTGGACGGCCTTGGCGTCGCGGAGCAGCTGGTGGGCGGCCTCGTCGCCGCGGCCCTGGACGGGGTAGCCGCCGAGGGCGTGCACCGACTGCGGGGTGAGGCCGATGTGGGCCATCACCGGGACGCCGGCCTCGACCAGCAGCTCGATGGAGCGGGCGCTGCGCTCGCCGCCTTCCAGCTTGACCGCGCCGACCCCGGCCTCCTTCATCAGCCGGGCCGCGTTGTGCATGGCCTGGGCGGGTGACTCCTGGTAGGAGCCGAACGGCAGGTCGGCGACGATCATGGCGCGCTGGGTGCCGCGGACAACGGCGGCGGAGAGCATCACCATCTGATCCATGGTCACCGGCACGGTGGTCTCGTAGCCGAGGTGGCAGTTGCCGGCCGAGTCGCCGACGAGCAGGACGGGGATCCCGGCCTCGTCGAACACGCCCGCGGTGAGGGCGTCGTAGGCGGTGAGCATCGCCCACTTCTCGCCGCGCTGCTTGGCGGTGGCGAGGTCGCGGACGGTGACGCGGCGGTTGGTGACCCCGCCGTAGAGGCCGGCGGTCGACGCCTGGTTCTGGGCAGGCGAAGGCGAAGAAGCGTTCATCGAACGGACTCCTGAAGGGTTGTCGTCTCGTGGCGCCGTACGGCGTCCCCGGATCACCTCCATGCTTGCACGCCCCGGCGTGAGCGCAAAGAGGGGTGCGGTCGGCGGGGTGCGATCCACGCCACACCGGCCCCTCGCGTCCCTCGGGCTTTGCTTCCATTTTACGAAACGGACTCGTCTCGTATCGTATTGGCCGCTACTCTGGTCCAGGGGGTTACGAGACGCAAGCGGCTCGCAAATGCCCGCCAGTGCCACGCCAACACGGACGGGAAGACCAATGACCACCGCAGCCGCGCCACCCCGCGTGCCGGAAGCCATCCACCGCCGGCGCTGGGCGATCCTGGGCACCCTGGTGCTCGCCCTGCTCGTCGTCGTGCTCGACAACTCGATCCTCAACGTCGCGATGAAGACCATCGCGACCCCCGCCCCGGTCGGACTGGGCGCCACCCAGAGCGACCTGGAATGGGCGATCAACTCGTACACCCTGGTGTTCGCCGGGCTGCTCTTCACCTCGGGCCTGCTCGGCGACCGCTTCGGCCGCAAGCGCGCCCTGCTCGGCGGCATGGTGGTCTTCGGGATCGCCTCGCTGCTGTCCTCGATGGCCGCCTCGCCCGGCGAGCTGATCGGCTACCGCGCCCTGATGGGCGTCGGCGGCGCGCTCGCGATGCCCGCCACGCTGGCGATCATCATGAACGTCTTCGAGCGCGAGGAGCAGCCCAAGGCGATCGGCATCTGGGCCGGCGCGGTCGGCCTGGCCATCGCCATCGGCCCGATCACCGGCGGCGTGCTGATCGAGCACTTCTGGTGGGGCTCGGTCTTCCTGGTCAACGTGCCGATCGTGATCGTCGCGCTGATCGCGATGGCCGTCCTGGTCCCCGAGTCCAAGGACCCGAACCCGGGCCGGATGGACCCGGTCGGCGTGCTGCTGTCGGTCATCGGCCTGGTCGCGCTGATCTACGGCATCATCAAGGGCGGCGAGCTGGCCGACTTCACCGCGTTCGCGGCCTGGGGCCCGACCCTGCTGGGCGTGCTCGCGCTGGCCGCCTTCGTCTGGTTCGAGCGCCGCACGCAGTTCCCCGCGCTGGACGTCACCTGGTTCCGCAACAAGGTGTTCAGCGCCTCGGTGGTGGTCGTCGCGGTGATCTTCTTCGCGCTGATGGGCGTCTCCTTCTTCGGCGTCTTCTACACCCAGAGCGTGCGCGGCTACAGCGCCCTCCAGGCCGGTGTGCTGATGCTCCCGCTGGCCGCCGCCCAGCTGCTGTTCGCCCCCCGGGCCCGGCTGGTGGTCGACCGCCTCGGGGTCGCCGCCACGGCCGCGGGCGGCATGGTGCTGGTCGCGCTCGGCTTCCTCGGCTACACCGTGCTGACCGCGACGACCCCGATCTGGGTGCTGGTCGTGCTCGGCCTGGTGATGGGTGCCGGGATGGCCCACGTCATGCCGCCGGTCACCGTCGCGATCATGGGCTCGCTGCCCCGCGAGAAGGCCGGTGCCGGCTCGGCCGTCAACAACACCTTCCGCCAGGTCGGCGGCTCGCTCGGGGTCGCCGTGCTCGGCGCGGTGCTCTCCGCCGTGTACCGCGACGGGATGGACGGCCCGCTGCACCAGCTGCCCCAGGCCGTGCAGGAGAAGGCCGGGGCCAACCTGGACCGGGCCGCCGAGTCGCTGGAGTCCACCCGGGCCTTCGTCGAGCACGTCCCCGGCGGCCTGGCCGACGGGCTGATCGGCCCGGCGAACGACGCCTTCATCCACGCCATGCACGTGGTGGCCTCGCTCTCGGTCGGCATCTCGCTGGTCGGCGCGCTGGTCGCCTGGTTCCTCCTCCCGCGCCGCACCGCCGCCCCCGCGGGTGTCCCCGGCGGTCCGGGCGGGCAGGTTCCCGGGCAGCAGGACCAGCCCCGGGCGGCCGCGGCCGCCTGACCTGCGGACGGCTGAGCGACAATGGCCCTGCCGGTCGGTGCCCCCGACCGGCAGGGCCCAGGTCCTGGACGGGGTCGCCCGGCCCGGACCGACGGACCCACCGCGGCGCCCGCGCGCCCGGGACCAGCGAGCGAGAGGCAGCGGGGATGAGGACGGACACGCCGAGCGCCGACACCGGGCAGGCCTGCGCGGCGGTACGCCGCGGCCGGCCCCGCAGCGAGGCCGCCGAGCAGGCCATCTTCACCGCCGTCGAGGACCTGATGGCCGACGGCAAGGCGCTGTCCGAACTCACCATCGAGGGCATCGCCACCGCCGCCGGCGTCGGCAAGGCGACCATCTACCGGCGCTGGCCCAACAAGGAGGCCCTGCTGGTCGACCTGGTCAGCCGGCTGGAGGAGCCGATCCCGGCCCCCACCGGCGCCGGCGCCCGCGAGGACCTGATCGCGATGGTCGACTACATCCGCCGGCGGGGCCTGGCCAAGCGCACCCGCTGGGTGCTCAAGGCGACGCTCGGCCAGATGCAGGCCCTGCCGGAGCTGCACAACGCCTACCGGGAGCGGGTGATCAAGCCGCGCCGCGAGGTCGGGATCCTCGCGATCCGGCGGGCCGTCGCCGAGGGCCTGATCCGCGACGACCTCGACGTGGAGCTGCTCGGCGACCTGCTGATGGGGCCGATCCTCTACCGCAGCGTCCTCTCGGACGACACCGACCTGGAGGACCCGGACCTGTCCCGCCAGCTGGTCGACTCCGTGCTCGACGGCATCGCGCGGCGCTGAGGTTCACTCCTTCGTGTCCGACGTGGCCTGGCTCACCAAAGCGGGCCACGCCGGAACCCGCTCCCGGGGCCGCGCGTCTGTCCCGGCATAGGCTGAGCCGGGTCACCGATCAAACCGGCACCAGTCCGGCACCGCGCCCGTACCCCCACGGACCGGACGACGGACCGGCGACGGCACGAGCGACGGGAGCCACGGCATGGCGCAGGCGGACAGCACCGAACGGACCACGTCCCGTGGCGGTGCGGGCGCGGACGCCGGCCGCAGCGGCGGCTTCCTCGGCCTGCGGCACTGGGGCCGGGACGCCCGCGGCAGCGGCACCTGGCGGCGCGGACTGCTGATCGCCCTGCTGGCCCTGCTCACCGCCGTGCTGCTGGGCTTCCACGCCCGGGTGCCGAACAGCGTCGGCAACCTCGGCAGCCTGCTGGAGACCTTCCTGCCCTGGGTGGGGCTGGCGGTCCCGGTGCTGCTGGTGCCCGCGCTGCTGCGCCGCTCCGCCACCGCCCTGATCGCCCTGCTGGTGCCCGCCGTGCTGTGGGTCAACCTGTTCGGCGGGCTGCTGTCCGACAAGAGCGGCGGCAAGGGCGACTGGACGGTGGTCAGCCACAACGTCGCCGCGGGCAACACCGACGTGCCGGGCACCATCCGCGGCCTGGTCGCCTCGAACGCCCAGATCGTCGCCCTCCAGGAGCTGGCCGGCAGCCAGCTGCGGGAGTACGAGACCGGGCTCGCCGCGGCGTACCCGTACCACTCCGTGGAGGGGACGGTCGGGCTCTGGTCGAAGTACCCGATCGACGGGGTCACCCCGGTGGACCTGAGGATGGGCTGGACCAGGGCGTTCCGGGCCCAGGTCACCACCCCGCAGGGCCCGCTCGCGGTGTACGTCGCCCACCTGCCGTCCGTCCGGCTCAAGGCCGAGGGCGGGTTCACCGTCCACCAGCGGGACATCAGCGCCCAGGCGCTCGGCGACGCCGTGCAGGCCGAGCCGGTGAAGAAGGTCCTGCTGCTCGGCGACCTCAACGGCACCATGAACGACCGCAGCCTGGCGCCGGTCACCTCGCAGATGCGCTCGGCCCAGGGCGCGGCCGGGGACGGCTTCGGGTTCAGCTGGCCCGCGGCGTTCCCGATGGCGCGGATCGACCAGATCATGAGCAAGGGCGGGCTTCGGCCGGTGGACTCCCGCACCCTGCCCCGGGACGGCAGCGACCACCTCGCGGTGGCCGCCGCCTTCACCTACAACTAGGGCGTGTCAGACACGCCCTAGCCGCCCGGTCAGCCGCGCCGCCAACGGTTGGTGATCGGCAGCCGGCGGTCGCGGCCGAAGTTCTTCACCGAGGTCTTCGGGCCCGGCGGGTACTGGCGCCGCTTGTACTCGGCGGTGTCGACCAGCCGGACCACCCGGTCCACCACGGCCGGGTCGAAGCCCGCCGCGACGATCGCGTCCCGGCCCTCGTCGCCCTCGATGTAGCGCTCCAGCACGCTGTCCAGCAGGTCGTAGTCGGGCAGCGAGTCGGCGTCCACCTGGTCCGGCCGCAGTTCGGCGGACGGCGGCTTGCTGATGGTGTTCTCCGGGATCGGCGGCACCTCGCCGCGCCGCTCGGCCTCCTCGTTGCGCCAGCGGGCGAGGCGGAAGACCAGTGACTTGTAGACGTCCTTGATCGGGCCGTAGGCGCCCACCGAGTCGCCGTACAGGGTGGAGTAGCCGACCGCCAGCTCGCTCTTGTTGCCGGGCGCGAGCACGATGTGCCCCTCCTGGTTGGAGATCGCCATCAGCAGGGTGCCGCGCAGCCGGGACTGGAGGTTCTCCTCGGCCAGGCCGGTCAGCTCGGTGGCGCCCAGGTAGGCGTCGAACATCGGGGCGATGGAGACGGTCCGGAAGTGCAGCCCGGTGCGGCGGGCCAGTTCGGCCGCGTCGTCCCGGGAGTGCTGGGAGGAGTAGCGGCTGGGCATCGAGACGCAGTGCACGTGGTCGGCGCCGAGCGCGTCCACCGCGATCGCGGCCACCAGGGCCGAGTCGATGCCGCCGGAGAGGCCGATCAGCACCGAGCGGAAGCCGTTCTTGACCACGTACGCCCGGGTGCCGGAGACCAGCGCGGCCCAGATCTCGGCCTCGTCGGACAGCCGGGGCGCGATGTCGGCGGCGGGCCGGCCGGCGGGCACCGGGGCCGGCTCGTCGCTCAGTTCGGTGCGGACCAGGTGCAGCCCGTCGCTGAGCAGCAGGCCGTCGGTGTGGTCGCTGCCGGCGGCCGGCAGGTCGAGGTCCAGCAGCACCAGGTGCTCCTCGAACTGCGGTGCGCGGGCCAGGACTTCGCCGTCCGCGCCGACCACGATCGAGTCGCCGTCGAAGACCAGCTCGTCCTGGCCGCCGACCATGTTGACGTACGCCAGGGTGCAGCCCGCCTCGGCGGCGCGGCGCTGCACCAGCTCCAGCCGCTGGTCGTCCTTGTTCCGCTCGTACGGCGAGCCGTTGATCACCAGCAGCAGGCCGGCCCCGGCCTCGCGGGCGGCGGTGACCCGGCCGCCGTCCTGCCAGATGTCCTCGCAGATCGCCAGGGCGACGTCCACCCCGTGCAGCCGCAGCACCGGCAGCTGGTCGCCGGGGACGAACCAGCGGTACTCGTCGAACACGCCGTAGTTGGGCAGGTGGTGCTTGGCGAAGCGGGTGAGCACCTCGCCCCGGTGCAGCACCGCGGCGCAGTTCTGCGGCGACCCGGCGGGGCGGTTGAAGCGCGGCGAGGGGTGGTCGGAGCGCCCGAGGTAGCCGACCACCACCGGCACCTCGCCCAGCCCGTCGTCGGCCAGCCGGCCGGCCAGCTCCACCAGGGCGCCGCGCGAGGCCTCGACGAAGGAGCCGCGCAGTGCGAGGTCCTCGACCGGGTAGCCGGTCAGGGCCATCTCGGGGAACGCGACCAGCTGGGCACCGGCCTCCACGGCCTGCTTGGTCCAGCGCACCACCTCTTCGCTGTTGCGGGCGAGGTCACCGACCCAGGGGTCGATCTGGCTCAGGGCGAGACGGAGATTGGGCATGGTCCGAAGTCTAATCGTCTAACTGACGCAATGTCCCGTGGGGACGACTCCCCGGGGGGTCGGCCCTGCCGTGTCGCGCGGGGATCGGCCATGATGGGGGCAACCGCTCGACGAGGTCTTCCGGGTGCCTCCCGGGCGTAACACGAGCGTAAAGAGCAGAGGTGAGACTGTCCCCATGGGCAAGCAGCAGCAGTTCGTGCTTCGGACGCTCGAAGAGCGTGACATCCGGTTCGTCCGGCTGTGGTTCACCGATGTTCTCGGGTTCCTCAAGTCGGTGGCGGTGGCGCCGGCCGAGTTGGAGCAGGCCTTCGAGGAGGGCATCGGTTTCGACGGCTCGGCGATCGAGGGATTCGCCCGGGTGTACGAATCCGACATGATCGCCAAGCCGGATCCGACCACCTTCCAGATCCTGCCGTGGCGCTCGGAGACCCCGGGCACCGCGCGGATGTTCTGCGACATCCTGATGCCGGACGGCTCGCCCTCCTACGCCGACCCCAGGTTCGTGCTCAAGCGCACCCTGGAGAAGGCCTCCGACCAGGGCTTCACCTTCTACACCCACCCCGAGATCGAGTTCTTCCTGTTGAAGAACCTGCCCGGTGACGGCACCGCGCCGATCCCGGCCGACCAGTCCGGCTACTTCGACCACACCCCGCGCGGGGTGGGCCACGACTTCCGCCGACAGGCCATCACCATGCTGGAGTCGATGGGCATCTCGGTCGAGTTCTCGCACCACGAGGGCGCCCCCGGCCAGCAGGAGATCGACCTGCGCTACGCCGACGCGCTGTCCACCGCCGACAACATCATGACCTTCCGCCTGGTCATGAAGGAGGTCGCGCTGGAGCAGGGCGTGCACGCGAGCTTCATGCCCAAGCCGTTCTCCGAGCACCCCGGCAGCGGCATGCACACCCACCTCTCGCTCTTCGAGGGCGACCGCAACGCCTTCCACGAGTCCGGCGCCGAGTACCAGCTCTCCAAGGTCGGCCGCTCGTTCATCGCCGGCCTGCTGCGGCACGCCGCCGAGACGGCCGCCGTCACCAACCAGTGGGTGAACTCCTACAAGCGGATCTGGGGCGGCTCCCAGCGCACCGCCGGCGCCGGCGGCGAGGCCCCCTCGTACATCTGCTGGGGCCACAACAACCGCTCGGCGCTGATCCGGGTGCCGATGTACAAGCCGGGCAAGCAGGGCTCCACCCGGATCGAGGTCCGCTCCCTGGACACCGGCTGCAACCCGTACCTCGCCTACGCCGTGACCCTCGCGGCCGGCCTCAAGGGCATCGAGGAGGGTTACGAGCTCCCGCCCGGCGCCGACGACGACGTGTGGGCGCTGACCGACTCCGAGCGCCGCGCCCTCGGCATCCAGCCGATGCCGCAGAACCTCGGCGAGGCCATCGACCTGATGCAGCGCAGCGAGCTGGTCGCCGAGACCCTGGGCGAGCACGTCTTCGACTTCTTCCTGCGCAACAAGCGCCAGGAGTGGGAGGAGTACCGCTCCGAGGTGACGCCGTTCGAGCTGCGGAAGAACCTCCAGGTGCTCTGAGCAGGTGCTCCGAGCACCTGCGGTGAGCTGCGGCTCCGACCCTCCTCCGGCCCCGCCGTCGCCCGCCCGGGCCGCGGCGGGGCCGTCGTCACGGGGGCGGTCCGCCCGGTGGTCACGCCCGGCGCGGGGCCGCCGGTGAGCGTAACCTGCCTGCGGGGGCGGGCCCCCTTGGCGGACGGGATGGAGGGGCCGATGGCGGTGGAGGAACAGCGGGCCGGGAGCCGGGTCAGCCGGCCCGAGATCAGGCTGGTCCGGCGCGGGTTCACCGATCCCGCGAAGGCGGTGCGGCTGCTGGACGGCCCCGGGCTGGAGGGCCTGGCCGACGACCCGGTGCTGCTGGACGCGCTCGGCGCCACCGCCGACCCCGACCTCGCGCTGCTGGGCCTGGCCCGGCTGGTGGAGGCCGCCGACGAGGCCGAGCGGCACACCCTGCGGGACACCCTCACCACCTCCAAGCCGCTGCGCGACCGGCTGCTCGGCGTGCTCGGCGTCTCCACCGCGCTCGCCGACCACCTGGCCCGGCACCCGCACGACTGGCACGCGCTGGTCACCTTCGAACTGCGCGACATGCACCCCGGCCCGGCGGACTTCCGCCGCGCCCTCGCCGAGGGCGTCCGGGGCGCCGGCCGCAGCCCCGAGAACGCCCTGCGGATCGCCTACCGGCGCTGCCTGCTGGCCATCGCCGCCCGCGACCTCACCGGCACCACCGACCTCGCCCAGACCGCCGCCGAACTCGCCGACCTGGCCGGCGCCACCCTCCAGACCGCCCTGGACCTCGCCGCCGAGCAGGACCCGGAGGCCGCCGCGGCCTGCCGGCTCGCGGTGATCGGGATGGGCAAGTGCGGCGGCCGCGAACTCAACTACGTCTCCGACGTGGACGTCATCTTCGTCGCCGAGCCGCGCGAGGGCGTGGACGAGCACACGGCCGTCAAGGCCGCCACCCGGCTGGCCGCCGCGCTCACCCGGCTCTGCTCGGACACCACCGGCGAGGGCACCATCTGGCCGGTGGACGCCAACCTGCGCCCGGAGGGCCGCAACGGCCCGCTGGTGCGCACCATGGCCAGCCACCTCGCCTACTACCAGCGGTGGGCCAAGACCTGGGAGTTCCAGGCCCTGCTCAAGGCCCGCCCGGTCGCCGGGGACGCCGAACTCGGCGCCGCGTACGTCGAGGCGCTCGCCCCGATGGTCTGGCAGGCCGCCGCCCGGGAGAACTTCGTCACCGACGTCCAGCAGATGCGCCGCCGGGTGATCGACTCCATCCCGGCCCCCGAGGTCGACCGCCAGCTCAAGCTCGGCCCGGGCGGGCTGCGCGACGTCGAGTTCTCCGTCCAGCTGCTCCAGCTGGTGCACGGCCGCACCGACCCGGCGCTGCGCAGCGGCAACACCCTGGAGGCGCTGGCCGCGCTCTCCCGCGGCGGGTACGTCGGCCGGGCGGACGCCGCCTCGCTGGACACCGCGTACCGCTTCCTGCGCTCGCTGGAGCACCGCATCCAGCTGCACCGGCTGCGCCGCACCCACCTGATGCCCACCGCCGAGGCGGACCAGCGCCGGCTCGCCCGCTCGCTCGCCGCGCTGATCAACGACGACACCCGCTCCGACCCGGTGGCCGCGCTGCAGCGCGAGTGGAAGCGGCACGCGGTGGAGGTGCGGCGGCTGCACGAGAAGCTGTTCTACCGGCCGCTGCTCGACGCCGTCGCCGAACTGCCGCCCGGCGCGGCCGGGTTGACCCCGGAGGCGGCCCGGGCCCGGCTGGAGGCGCTCGGCTACACCGACCCGGCCGCCGCGCTGCGGCACATCAGCGCGCTCGCCTCCGGGGTCAGCCGCAAGGCCGCGATCCAGCGCACCCTGCTGCCGGTGCTGCTCGGCTGGTTCGCCGAGTCGGCCGACCCGGACGCCGGACTGCTCAACTTCCGCCAGGTCTCCGACGCGCTCGGCCGCACCCCCTGGTACCTGCGGCTGCTGCGGGACGAGAGCGCCGCCGCCGAGCAGCTCGCCCGGGTGCTGTCGGCCGGCCGGCTCGCCCCCGACCTGCTGCTGCGCGCCCCCGAGGCGGTGGCCATGCTGGGCGACCCGCAGGGCCCGGTGCCGCGCGGCCGGGCGGCGCTCCAGTCGGAGATACTGGCCGCCGTCGGCCGGGCCGGGTCCGCCGCCGCCGCGGTGGCCGCCGCCCGCTCGGTGCGCCGCCGGGAGCTGTTCCGGACGGCCGCCGCGGACGTGCTGGGCCGGCTCGGCGACGACCCGGCCGAGGCGCTGGACGTCGCGGGGGAGGCGCTGACCGCGCTCAACGCCGCCACCCTCCAGGGCGCGCTGCGCGCCTGCGTGGCCGGCTGGGAGGCCGAGCACGGGGACCTGCCGACCCGGATCGCGGTGATCGCGATGGGCCGCTTCGGCGGGCACGAGCTGGGCTACGGCTCGGACGCGGACGTGCTCTTCGTCCACGAGCCGCTGCTCGGCTCGCTGGAGCAGGACGCGGCCCGGGCGGCCCAGGCGGTCTGCAACGAGCTGCGCACCCTGCTGGCCGCGCCGTCCACCGAGCCGCCGCTGCTGGTCGACGCCGACCTGCGGCCGGAGGGGCGCAGCGGCCCGCTGGTGCGCACCCTGGCCTCGTACGCGGCGTACTACCGGCGCTGGTCGCACGCCTGGGAGAGCCAGGCGCTGCTGCGGGCCGAGCCGGTGGCCGGGGACGAGGAGCTGGGCGCGCGGTTCCGGCAGCTGATCGACCCGCTGCGCTACCCGGGGACCGGGGTGCCGGAGCGGGACCTGGTGGAGATCCGCCGGATCAAGGCGCGGATCGAGGCCGAGCGGCTGCCGCGCGGTGCCGACCCGACCACCCACACCAAGATCGGCCGGGGCGGGCTGGCGGACGTGGAGTGGACGGTGCAGCTGCTCCAGCTCCGGCACGGGCACGAGGTGCCGGGCCTGCGGACCACCCGGACCAGGGCCGCCCTGGCGGCGGCGGTCGGGGCCGGGCTGGTGGAGCCGGCCGACGCGGAGGTGCTGGAGGCGGCGTGGGTGCTGGCCTCCCGGGTGCGCTCCGCGGTGATGCTGGTGCGCGGGCGGCCGGGGGACAGCTTCCCCGGGGAGGCCCGGGAGCTGGCCGGGGTGGCCCGCTACCTCGGGTACGGCGCGGGGCACAGCGGGGAGCTGGTGGACGACTACCGGCGCACCACCCGGCGGGCCCGGGCGGTGGTGGACCGGCTGTTCTACGGGTCGGCCTGAGTCCGACCGGAGCGCGGGAGCCCGACCGGAGCGCGCGAGGCCGATCGGGAGGGGTCGGCGGGTACGCGAAAGGGGCCCCTGGATCAGGGGCCCCTCCTGGTGGCTCGTCCCTCGTCCCTCGGCCGTCGGCTAGCGCCGTGCGCCGACCGCCGGCTCGCTCCACTGCTCCGGCACGGTGACCGGCTCCTCGGCCTGCTCCCGGGCGGGCACCCGCGGCAGCCTGTACACCCACTCGTGGTAGAGCCAGCGGGCGGCCAGGAAGCCGACCGTCAGGCAGATCTCGCCGCCGACGGCGTCCATCCAGAAGTGGTTGGCGGTCGAGATGATGACCACCAGGGTGGCCGCCGGGTACATCAGTCCGAGCACCCGGACCCAGGTCCGGCGGGCCAGGAAGAAGATCGTCAGACCGCACCACATCGACCAGCCGATGTGCATCGAGGGCATCGCCGCGTACAGGTTGGAGACGTGCGCGGCGGGCCCGGAGGCGAACGAGCCCCAGGTGTGGTGGGCCTGCACGGTGTCGATGAAGCCGCCGTCGGTCATCAGCCGCGGCGGGGCCAGCGGGAAGAAGTAGAAGCCGACCAGGGCGATCCCGGTGGTGACGAACAGCACCGTGCGGGCGGCGACGTAGCGGCCGGGGTGGCTGCGGTAGAGCCAGACCAGCACACCGATGGTGATGATGAAGTGCAGGGTCGCGTAGTAGTAGTTCATCCCGGTGATGAGCCACCCGACGCTGTCCACGGCGTGGTTGATCGAGCGCTCGACCGCGATGCCGAGGTCCTTCTCCAGGTCCCAGATCCAGCGTGCGTGCTTCTGGGCTATCGCTTCCTGCTCCGGCACGGCGTTGCGCACGAGGGAGTAGAGCCAGTAGCTGATCCCGATCAGGGCGAGCTCGAACCAGATCCGCGGCCGGGCGGGTGAGCGCCGCTGGTCCCGGATGCGGCCGCGCAGGGCGGCGGTGCGGGACTGGGCGGCACGGGTGGCTCCTTCGGGCAGCCGGGCCGGGGTGGCCTCGGTCGCCTCGGAACCGCCACCGCGGGCCGCGTCGGCGCGCCGGGCGTCGCCTCGCTGGATCTCGGTCGGTTCCCCCATGGACGAGAAGTCTGCCAGACCACTCGTAGCCGTCTGCTCATCCTCTGGAAGTGGATTCTTCACCGGCTGTCCCCCTCCAGGGGTAGGGGGCGGATCCCACCGGGGTAGGGGGTGCGGTCGGGTCTGGTGCTTACCGGTGGGACGGACATACGTCCCATTGTCACGCGCTCGGCCGTTCGAGCGTAACCGGGGTGGCCGGGCGGGCCGGTGGCCTGGAATTTCCCGGGACGAAACGCTTTCTGCATCTTGCTGAAACGGATTGCAGGCCGCTAGCTTCCTGGGAAATCGATCGCCCCTTCCCCTAAGGGAGCCCCTCAGTGGCCGATACGCCGCTCCGCCCCCGACGGAGCAGTCCTCCCCGCGGACCCGCCCGCAGACCCGGCCGCACGGCCGTCCTGCTGGCCGCCGCGCTGACCGCCGCCACCCTCGGCGGCGCCCCCGCGGCCCTCGCCGCGGCTCCGCCGCCCCCGCCCTCGGACGCCGCCCTGGCGGCCACCGCCGGACGGCACGACCTCACCCGCGAGCAGTTCTACTTCGTCCTGCCCGACCGCTTCGCCAACGGCGACACCGCCAACGACACCGGGGGCATCACCGGCGGACGGCTGGACAACGGCCTCGACCCGACCGACAAGGGCTTCTACCACGGCGGCGACCTGGCCGGCCTGATCCAGAAGCTCGACTACGTCCAGAACCTCGGCACCACCGCGATCTGGCTGGCCCCGATCTTCAAGAACAAGCCGGTGCAGGGCAGCGGGGCCGACGCCTCGGCGGGCTACCACGGCTACTGGATCACCGACTTCACCCAGGTCGACCCGCACTTCGGCACCAACGACCAGCTCAAGGAACTGATAGCCAAGGCGCACGCGCGCGGCATCAAGGTCTTCTTCGACGTCATCACCAACCACACCGCCGACGTCATCGACGACGCGGAGCAGCAGCACTCCTACCGTTCCACCGGCGCCTACCCGACCCTCGACGCGGACGGCAACCCGGTCGACGAGACCGCGATCGCCGCCGCGGGCGCCCCCTGGCCGAAGATCACCAAGGACTCCTTCCCCTACACCCCGGTCTTCCGCAAGCCCGCGGACGCCACCGCCAAGACCCCGTCCTGGCTCAACGACCCGGCGCTCTACCACAACCGGGGCGACTCGACCTTCGTCGGAGAGTCCGCCACCGAGGGCGACTTCAACGGCCTGGACGACCTGGACACCCAGAACCCCCGGGTGGTCAAGGGCTTCGAGCAGGTCTACCAGCAGTGGGTCAAGGACGCCGGGGTGGACGGCTTCCGGATCGACACCGTCAAGCACGTCGACATGGCCTTCTGGCAGCAATGGGCGCCCGCGCTCAAGGACTTCGCCACCAAGCAGGGCAACCGGAAGTTCTTCATGTTCGGCGAGGTCTACTCCGGCGACCCGGCCGTCACCTCGCCCTACGTCACCAAGGGCAAGCTCCAGGCCACCCTGGACTTCCCGTTCCAGGGCGCGGCCCGCTCGTACGTCTCCCAGGGCGGCTCGGCGCGCAACCTCGCCGACGTCTACGGCCAGGACTACCGCTACACCGGCGCCGACACCGACGCCTACGAGCTGCCGACCTTCCTCGGCAACCACGACATGGGCCGCTTCGGCTCCTTCCTGCTCGCCGACAACCCGGGCGCCGACGACGCCACCCTGCTCAAGAAGGACCGGCTCGGCAACGAGCTGCAGTTCCTCACCCGCGGCCAGCCCGTCGTCTACTACGGCGACGAGCAGGGCTTCACCGGCGCGGGCGGCGACAAGGACGCCCGGCAGGACGTGTTCGCCTCGAAGACGCCCTCCTACAACGCCGACCGGGTGCTCGGCGGCCCCTCGGGGGCGGCCGACCGGTACGGGCAGGGCGGCGAGCTCTACCAGGGCATCGCCGGCCTGGCGAAGCTGCGCCGCGACAACCCGGCGCTCGCCGACGGGGCGCAGATCCAGCGCTACGCCGCCGACGGCCCGGGCGTGTACGCCTTCTCCCGGATCGACGCCGGGCAGCAGGTCGAGTACCTGGTGGCGGTCAACAACGCCACCGAGGCGAAGACCGTCACGCTGGACACCTTCTCCGCGGGGATGGGCTTCGACCCGCTCTACCCCGCGGCCGGACCGCGGCTCACCAGCGGCGCCGACCGCAAGGTGACCGTCACCGTTCCGGCGCTGTCCTCCGTCGTCCTCAAGGCCGGCGCCCGGCTCGCGCCGGTCGCCGCCGCGCCGCAGCCGTCGGTGCAACCGCCGGCGGACGGTTCGACCGGGCTCGTGACGATCGGGGCCAAGGCGGACGGCGGCGGCTTCAACCGCGTGACGTTCGCCGCGCAGACCGGCAACGGGCCGTGGCGGACGCTCGGTACCGCCGACACCGGGACGTCCGGCTCCGACGGCCGACGACTCTTCGCGGTGACCCAGGACCTGAGCGCCGCCGCCCCCGGCACGGTGGTGCGCTACAAGGCCGTCCTCCAGGACTCCAGCGGCCACCTGCGCTCCACCACCGCGAGCTTCACCACCGGCACCCCCGCTCCCCAGCCGGTGCCCACCGCCGGCGCCCGCCCGTACGCCGTCGTCCACTACAACCGGCCGGACGGCGACTACGACGGCTGGAACCTGTACGCCTGGGGCGACCTCGCCGACGGCGAGGGCACCACCTGGCCGGCCGGGCACCCCTTCACCGGGCGGGACGCGTACGGCGCCTTCGCCTACGTGCGGCTCAAGCCCGGCGCCTCGGACCTCGGCTTCGTCGTGGAGAAGAACGGCGTCAAGGACGTCGACGCCGACCGCCACCTCGACCTGGGCAGCGGCGGCGAGGTGTGGTTGGAGCAGGGCGACCCGACCGTCCGCACCACGAACCCCGGCCCGGCGAACACCCAGCCCGCGAACACCGCCGTCATCCACTACAACCGGGCCGACGGCACCTACGACGGCTGGGGCCTGCACGACTGGACCGGCGCCGCCGCCCCCACCGACTGGGGCAAGCCGCTGCTGCCGGTGCGCCGCGACGCCTTCGGCGCCGTCTTCGAGGTGCCGCTCGCCCCCGGGGCGACCAGCCTCAGCTACATCCTGCACAACGGCAACGACAAGGACCTGCCCGCCGACCAGTCGCTGGACTTCGCCGTCAACGGCAAGGAGGTGTGGATCCTCGGCGGCCGCGAGGGCTACCTGCTGCCGCAGAACCCGGCCGCCGCCTCGCAGGTGGACCTCGGCAGCGCCAAGGCCCAGTGGATCGACGCGCGGACCGTCGTCGTCCCGGCGAACTACGGCGCCACCGACCAGGCCCTGGCCGGCGGCACCAGCGCCCAGCTGGTCTACGACCCCGAGGGCGGCATCCGCGCCGACAAGGGCGTGCTGACCAAGCCCGGGAAGTGGATCCGCCTCACCCCCGTCGCGGGCGGGCTGACCGACGCCCAGAAGGCCGCGTACCCGCACCTGGCGGGCTACCGGGCCTTCACCGTGGACAAGCGGGACACCGCCCGCGTCCCGGCGGCGCTGCGCAGCCAGCTGCTGTTCACCGAACACCTGCCCAGCGGCGCCGTGCTGGCCGGCACCGGGGTGCAGACCCCCGGCGTACTGGACGACCTGTACGCCCGCCGCACCGGCAAGGTGGACTTCGGCCCGGCCCACTACGACGGCAAGGTCGCCCTCTCGCTCTGGGCGCCGACCGCCCAGCAGGTGTCCGTCCAGGTCTTCGACAGCGCCACCGGGGGCACCCCGAGGACGCTGCCGATGACGCTGGACGACGAGACCGGGGTGTGGGAAGTCGTCCGGGACCGCAAGGAGTTGGACGGCAAGTACTACCTGTACCAGGTGAAGGTCTGGGCGCCCTCGGTGCAGCAGGTGGTGGTCAACACCGTCACCGACCCGTACTCGGTGGCACTCTCCACCGACTCCCGGCGCAGCCTGGTCGCCGACCTGGACGCCAAGGAGCTCAAGCCGGCCGGCTGGGACGACCAGGCCCGCCCGAAGGCCGTCCCGCCCGCGCAGCAGCAGATCCAGGAACTCCACGTCCGGGACTTCTCGGTGGAGGACACCACCGTCCCGGCCGCCGAGCGCGGCACCTACCTGGCCTTCACCGAGTCGAACTCGGCCGGGATGCAGCACCTGCGGGACCTCGCCAAGGCCGGGGTGACGACGGTGCACCTGCTGCCGACCTTCGACATCGCCACCATCCGGGAGAACCGGGCGGACCAGAAGCTCCCCGCCTGCGACCTCAAGTCCCTCCCCCCGGACGGCCCGAAGCAGCAGGAGTGCGTGGCGGCCGTGGCCGCCGACGACGCCTACAACTGGGGCTACGACCCGCTGCACTACAACGTGCCGGAGGGGTCCTATGCGACGGACCCGAACGGGACGGCCCGGACCGTGCAGTTCCGGCAGATGGTCCAGGCGCTGCACGCGGCGGGACTGCGGGTGGTGCTGGACGTGGTCTACAACCACACCGCCGCCGCCGGCCAGGCCGACCACTCGGTGCTCGACAAGGTGGTGCCCGGCTACTACCAGCGGCTGGACGCCGACGGCAAGGTGACGACGGACAGCTGCTGCGCCGACACCGCGCCCGAACACGCCATGATGAACCGGCTGGTGGTCGACTCGGTGACGCTGTGGGCCCGGGAGTACCAGGTCGACGGTTTCCGCTTCGACCTGATGGGCCTGGACCCGAAGTCCACCATGCTGGACGTCCAGGCGGCGCTGGGCAGGATGACGCCCGAGTCGGACGGCGTGGACGGCAGGAACGTCTTCCTCTACGGCGAGGGCTGGAACTTCGGCACCGTCGCGAACGACGCCCGGTTCCCGCAGGCCACCCAGGCCAACATGGCCGGCACCGGCATCGCCACCTTCGACGACCGGCTCCGCGACGCCGCCCGCGGCGGCAACTTCATGCTCGGCTCCGCGCCGCAGCAGGGCTTCGCCTCGGGCCTGTACACCGACCCCAACGGCTCGCCCGCGAACGGCAGCCCGCAGGAGCAGAAGGCCCGACTGCTGCACCAGATGGACCAGTTGAAGGTCGGCCTCACCGGCAACCTGGCCGGCTACTCCTTCACCGACAGCTCGGGGAAGACCGTCACCGGGGCCCAGGTCGACTACAACGGCGCCCCGACCGGGTACGCGGCGAAGCCGGGCGAGGCGGTGGAGTACGTGGACGCCCACGACAACACCGACCTGTTCGACGCGCTCGCGTACAAACTGCCGACCACCACCGCGCCCGCCGACCGGGCCCGGATGCAGGCGCTCGGGCTGTCGCTGACCGCGCTCACCCAGGGCGCGGGCTTCGCCCAGGCGGGCAGCGACCTGCTGCGCTCCAAGTCGCTGGACTCCAACTCCTACGACTCCGGGGACTGGTTCAACGCGATCCACTGGCCCGATCCATTGACGGGGGCCTCGCAGGGCAACGGCTGGGGCCGCGGCCTGCCGCCGGCCAAGGACAACCAGGAGCTCTGGCCGACCGCGAAGTCCCTGCTGGCGAACCCGCGGCTGACCGTGGGGGCGGCCGACATCCGGGCGACCACCGCGCAGTTCCAGGAGTTCCTGCGGATCAAGCAGTCCTCACCGCTGTTCTCGCTGCCGACCCTGGCCGACGTCCAGCAGCGGCTGTCGTACCCGCTCTCCGGCACGCCCGGTGAGACGCCCGGGGTGATCACCCTGCACCTGGACGGCACCGGGCTGGCGGGGGCGGCGAAGGGCATCACCGTCGTCGTCAACGCCACGCCCGCCACGCAGGCGCAGACCGTGGCCGCCGCGAAGGGGACGAGCCAGGCGCTGCACCCCGTCCAGGCGGGCGGGGTGGACCGGGTGGTGCAGCAGTCCGGCTTCGACGCGGCCACCGGCACGTTCACCGTGCCGGGTCGCACCGTGGCGGTGTTCGTGCAGGGCTGATCCCGCCGGCCCCGGCTCCCGGGCCCCGCACC
This sequence comes from Kitasatospora sp. NPDC056076, assembly GCF_042266305.1. Lineage (NCBI taxonomy): Bacteria > Bacillati > Actinomycetota > Actinomycetes > Kitasatosporales > Streptomycetaceae > Kitasatospora > Kitasatospora sp. NPDC056076. The sequence goes on along the minus strand of NZ_JBHJWG010000037.1, from coordinate 51,771 downwards.
GCCGTCCGGGCGGAGCGGGGCCCGGTTCCGTTCCGGCCGGGGAATGGCCGGAAACCGGCGGTGGCACGGCCGGAAGTGTGACGTGCCGCCCCGGTGCGGCGCTGCCGGGCCCCGGTCGGGGCGGGCGCCGGCCCTGACCGCTGGTCAGTCACCTCCGGTGGTGATCGAACTTTGCCAAGGGCATGAAAACCGTGTTCAAGACTTCGTCATGCCGTAACACAACTGACTAAGCGTCGTGCATACGGTTTCGGTAATTAATCGGCCAATCGGTGGCATGCATCTGTCATTAACGGCGCGTTTGCTGCCACGATTCCTCCGGCTGCAGACGAGGGGGCCCCACCCCCCGGTGCAGCTGTCCGAGTTCAGGTGCAGCGCCTCCCGACCTTGCAACGAACCTGCACGACTTGCGAGCACCGCACCGCACTGCAACGCCGACGCACACGCAACGCCATGCACAGCACGGCAACCGCACCCCCGTTGCACCCGGCGGGGGCCCCCACTGCGCCGCAACCGCGGCCCAGGTTCTCTCCACCGTGCACGCCGGGTCGATCCACCCGGTCCGCCGGTCGGAAAAGGAGTCCGCATGTCACGTCACGCCCACGTCCGGAAGGCAGCGGTTGTCATGGCCGCCACCACCGCGCTGCTGGTCACCGGCATACCGGTGATCGCGCAGGCGGCCCCGGACGCGCCGACCGCCGTCGCCAACCAGCAGGCCAGCCGGGCCACGCTGATCGCCTCGGCGAACCAGCAGACCGCCTCCCTGGCCCAGGCGCTCGGCCTGGACGGCAAGGAGCAGCTGGTCACCAAGGACGTCGTCCAGGACGCCAACGGCGCTCGCCACCTGCGCTACGAGCGCACCTACGCCGGGCTCCCCGTCCTCGGCGGCGACCTGATCGTCCACCAGGACGCCACCGGCGCCACCAAGAGCGTGACCAAGGCCAGCGAGGCCAACCTCGCCGGCGTCGGCACCACCCCCGCGCTGGCCGCGCCGAAGGCCCAGGAGGCCGCGCTCGCCGCCGAGCAGGGCACCGTCGAGGGCGCGCCCCGGCTGGTCGTCTGGGCCGCGGACGGCACCCCGAAGCTCGCCTACGAGACCGTGGTCAACGGCCGCGAGTCGGACGGCACCCCGAGCAAGCTGCACGTCGTCACCGACGCCAAGACCGGTGCCGTGCTCAGCAAGGCCGACGGCATCAAGCGCGGCTCCGGCACCGGCGTCTTCGTCGGCACCGTCCCGCTGACCACCACCCAGAGCGGCTCCACCTACTCGCTCAAGGACGCCACCCGCGGCGGCCAGTACACCACCGACATGAAGAACGGCACCTCCGGCAACGGCACGCTGTTCTCCAAGTCCTCCGACACCTGGGGCAACGGCCAGGCCAGCAACCGCGAGTCGGCGGCCGTCGACGCCCAGTACGGTGCCGCCGTCACCTGGGACTTCTACAAGAACAACTTCGGCCGCAACGGCATCAAGAACGACGGCGTCGGCGCGATGAGCCGGGTGCACTACGACACCGGCTACGTCAACGCGTTCTGGGACGACGGCTGCTTCTGCATGACCTACGGCGACGGCAGCGGCGACACCCACCCGCTCACCGAACTCGACGTCTCCGGCCACGAGATGAGCCACGGCGTCACCTCGGCCACCGCCAACCTGAACTACTCGGGAGAGTCCGGCGGCCTCAACGAGGCGACCTCCGACATCATGGGCACCGGCGTCGAGTTCTACGCCAACCTGCCCGCCAACCCGCCGAACTACCTGATCGGCGAGCTGATCGACATCAACGGCAACGGCACGCCGCTGCGCTACATGGACAAGCCCTCCAAGGACGGCACCTCGGCCGACTCCTGGTACTCGGGCGTCGGCAACCTGGACGTGCACTACTCGTCCGGCGTGGCCAACCACTTCTTCTACCTGCTGTCCGAGGGCAGCGGCGCGAAGACCATCAACGGCTTCAACTACAACAGCCCGACGGTCAACAACATCACCGTCTCCGGCATCGGCCGCGACAAGGCGCTGCAGGTCTGGTACAAGGCGCTGACCGCCTACATGACCTCCACCACCGACTACGCCGCCGCCCGCACCGCGACCCTGAACGCGGCCACCGACCTGTACGGCGCCAACAGCGCCGAGTACAACGCGGTCGCCACCGCCTGGGCCGCCGTCAACGTCGGCTCGCTGCCCAACCCGGGCGGCGTCACCGTCACCAGCCCGGGCAACCAGTCCACCGCGGTGGGCGGCTCGGTCAACCTGCAGATCAAGGCCTCGGGCGGGACGGCGCCGCTGTCCTACTCGGCCACCGGGCTGCCGGCCGGCCTGGCCATCAACGCCAACACCGGTGCGATCACCGGCTCCCCGACCGCCGCGGGCAGCTCCAACGTGACGGTCACGGTGAAGGACTCGGCCGGCAAGTCCGGTACGGCCAGCTTCACCTGGACGGTCACCGGTGGTGGCGGCGGTTCCTGCACCCCGGCGCAGCTGCTCGGCAACCCGGGCTTCGAGACCGGGACGGCGTCGCCGTGGACGGCTTCGAGCGGTGTGATCGACAACGGTTCGTCCGAGCCGTCGCACGGTGGTAGCTGGAAGGCGTACCTGGACGGCTACGGCAGCACCCACACCGACACGCTGTCCCAGACGGTGAGCATCCCGGCGGGCTGCAAGGCGACGCTGAGCTTCTGGCTGCACATCGACACCGCCGAGACCGGCAGCACCGCGTACGACAAGCTGGCCGTCTCGGTCAACGGCACCACGCTCAAGACCTACTCGAACGTGGACGCCGCGGCCGGCTACCAGCAGCGCACCTTCGACCTCTCGGCCTACGCGGGCCAGACGGTCACCGTGAAGTTCACCGGCACCGAGGACTCCTCGCTGCAGACCAGCTTCGTGATCGACGACACCTCCGTCCAGACCGGCTGAGGTCGCACCGGCTCCTGAGGGACCGGTGAACCAGGGCAGGCGAGGGGCCCGGCGGCTACGGCCGCCGGGCCCTTGTCGTGTTCCGGGGAACGCTCCGGCCGTGCCTCGGCCGTGCTCCGCTCCGTGTCGATGCAGAAACGAATCTCCTGGGACCTTGACGGCCTGTTCCGGTCGCCCTAGGTTCAGCGCTGCAAGTTTCCGGCAAGTTACAGAAGCTTCTTGCAGACTTCACCCCGGCTGCCCCCCACCCCAGCCACCCCCAGGAGACAACGTGGTCACCACCCCCACCCGCGGGCCCGCCCGCACCCGCCGGCCCGCCCGCACGGCCGGCGCGCTCGCGGCCTCGGCGGCGCTCGCCCTCTCGCTCGGCACCGCCCTCGGCGCCCCCGCCGCGCAGGCCGCCCCGCCCGCGAACAACGGCAAGGACGTCACCGCCACCCTCTTCGAGTGGCGCTTCGACTCGGTCGCCCAGGCCTGCACCACCACCCTCGGCCCGAAGGGCTACGGCTTCGTCGAGGTGTCGCCGCCCCAGGAGCACATCCAGGGCCCGCAGTGGTGGACCTCGTACCAGCCGGTCAGCTACAAGATCGCCGGACGGCTCGGCGACCGCACGTCCTTCAAGAACATGGTGGACACCTGCCACGCGGCCGGGGTGAAGGTGATCGCCGACGCCGTCGTCAACCACATGACGGCCGGCTCCGGCACCGGCACCGGCGGCACCGCGTACACCAAGTACAACTACCCCGGCACGTACCAGGACCAGGACTTCCACACCTGCCGCCAGCCGATCACCAACTACCAGGACCGCGGCAACGTCCAGAACTGCGAGCTGGTCAACCTCGCAGACCTGGACACCGGCAGCGACTACGTCCGGAGCACCATCGCCCACTACCTGGACGACCTCGGCTCGCTCGGCGTCGACGGCTACCGGATCGACGCCGCCAAGCACATCGCCGCCACCGACCTCGCCGCCATCAAGGCCAAGACGGCCAACCCCAAGGCCTACTGGGTGCAGGAGGTCATCTACGGCGCCGGCGAGCCCGTCCAGCCCACCGAGTACACCGGCAACGGCGACGTCGACGAGTTCCGGGTCGGCACCGACCTCAAGCGCGTGTTCACCGCCGACAAGCTCGCAAGCCTCAGCACCTGGGGCGCCTCCTGGGGCTACCTGCCGAGCGACCAGGCGCGCAGCTTCGTCGACAACTGGGACACCGAGCGCAACGGCTCCACCCTCAACTACACCTACGGCAGCACCTACACCCTGGCCAACGTCTTCCTGCTGGCCTCGACCTACGGCTCGCCCAACGTCTACTCGGGCTACGGCTTCAGCGGCAACGACGACGGCCCGCCCAACGGCGGCACCGTCAACGCCTGCTACCAGGACGGCTGGAACTGCACCCACGCCTGGCGGCAGATCGCCAACATGGTCGGCTTCCGCAACGCCGTCGCCGGCACCGGGGTGACCAGCTGGTGGTCCAACGGCAACAACGCGATCGCCTTCGGCCGCGGCAACCGGGGCTACGTCGCGATCAACCACGAGAGCGGCGCGATCACCCAGACCTTCCAGACCGGGCTGCCGGCCGGGACGTACTGCGACGTCCAGCACGGCGACCCGCAGCCCGGCGGGGGCTGCACCGGCCCGACCTACCAGGTGGGCGCCAACGGGCAGTTCACCGCGACGGTCGGCGCGGGCGACGCGGTGGCGCTGTACGTCCAGCCCGGCACGGCGGTGTCCGGCGCCTCCTTCAACGTCAACGCGACCACCTCGTACGGGCAGAACCTGTACGTGGTCGGTGACGCCGCGGCGCTCGGCGGCTGGGACCCGGCCAAGGCGCTGCCGCTGTCCTCGGCCGGGTACCCGGTCTGGTCGCTGGCGCTCTCGCTGCCGGCCGGCACCTCCTTCCAGTACAAGTACCTGCGCAAGGACGCGAGCGGGGCGGTGACCTGGGAGTCCGGGGCCAACCGGGCGGCGACCGTGCCGGGTTCGGGGAACGTCACCCTGAACGACACCTGGCGGCCGTAGCCCTCTGCCCGTACCTGGGACCCCCGTCAGCCCACGGCTGACGGGGGTCCCCCGTGTGAGTGGCGGCGCCGTCCCGGACCTCCCGGGCGGGGGCGGCGCTGGCACCATCACGGGATGAGAGCCACCCCCCTCGTCCTGGACCTCGAACTGTGCGGCGGCCGTTGGGACGGCCACCGCAAGCGGGTCCACGCCACCGCCCCGCCGCCCGCCCTGCGGATGGTGCTGCGCGCCGAACTGCCCGTCGTGGAGGACGGCGAGTACTGGCCGACCACCAGCGTCTACCGGCTGGAGCGGCGGGGCTGCGGGCTGCGGTACCGCCACTCGCACGACGAGTGAGCGCTCCGCCGCCGGGTGTTCCGGCGGGCGGGCGAGCTGGAGGACGGGCGAACTGGAGGACGGGCGCTCCGGCGGGCGGGCCTCAGCCCCGCCCGATGTACGGCATCGCCGACGCCATCACGGTGGCGAACTGCACGTTGGCCTCCAGCGGCAGCGCCGCCATGTGCCGCACGGTGCGGGCCACGTCCGCCACGTCCATGGTCGGCTCGGGCGCGATCCGGCCGTCCGCCTGCCGCACCCCGGCGCTCATCGCGGCCGTCATGTCGGTCGCCGCGTTGCCGATGTCGATCTGGCCGCAGGCGATCCGGTACGGGCGGCCGTCCAGCGAGAGCGACTTGGTCAGGCCGGTGACCGCGTGCTTGGTCGCGGTGTAGGCGATCGACTGCGGGCGCGGGACGTGCGCGGAGATCGAGCCGTTGTTGATGATCCGGCCGCCCTGCGGGGACTGCGCCCGCATCTGCCGGAAGGCGGCCCGGGCGCAGAGGAAGGCGCCGGTCAGGTTGAGGTCGACCACCGCCCGCCAGTCCTCGACCGCCAGCTCGTCCACCGGGACGGCCGGGCCGAAGGTCCCCGCGTTGTTGAACAGCAGGTCCACCCGGCCGTGGTGTCCGACGGCCGTCGCGAACAGCGCGTCCACCGCGGCCGGGTCGGTGACGTCGGTCGGCACCACGTCGGCGGGCAGCACGCCCCGGGGGAAGGCCGCGGCCGTCGCGTGCAGTTGCTCGGCCCGGCGCCCGGCCAGCACCAGCCGCCAGCCGGCCGCGGCCAGCTCCACCGCGACGGCCCGGCCGACCCCGCTCCCGGCTCCGGTGACGACGGCGATCTGCTCCAGCATGGCGCTCTCCTCGGTGGCTCGACGGCTCGGTGGCTCGGTACCGGTACGGTCACACTCTTCCCGGATCCGGTCGAAGAGGGTGCCGGAGCGATCGTTCCGGATGTGCGGGCCACCGTCACTGGGCAAAGCGTCCAAAACCCGGACGGCCGGACGGGCCGGTGCCCGTGCTCCCCGCCGGGCGGCCCCCGCCGTCCGGCGGGCGCGGTGAAGACCTTTACCTGATCGCGAACAAACATTGGATTTCCGGTGGCCACCTCGCAACCGGCCCGCCCCGGGCCACGTCATAAGATCGCAGGGAGGTGCCCTTCCGCGACGGACGGCGCACCACCGCTCCGGGGACCGCACAGCGCCCGCGCCCCCGGGCCTGTCCGGCCCCACCGGGGGGCCGCCGCCCGGTCAGACGGACCGGGCGCGACATCGGTCGGAGAGTCCTCACCGTGCTTAGGCAGTCGTCCCGTTCCCGTGCCGTCCTGACCGGCGCCGCCGTGCTCACCTTGGCCGCCTCGCTCGCGGCCTGCGGAGGGTCCGACGGCGGGAAGGGGAACGGTTCCTCGGCCGACGGCACCCCGGCGGCGACCACCGGCACGGGCGGTGCGAGCGCCACGGGCAGCGCCGTCCCCGGGACGCCCACCGCCGACCAGCCCACCCCGGGCAACGGGAAGGTGCTGATGCCGACCGGCCCGGCCGCCAGCCTCAACAAGGTCCGGGACACCGGCGCCGGCCCGATCATGATGACCAAGGTGACCGGCGCGAAGTCCGGCGTCACCGGCCAGGTCTGGGTCTGGCTGCCGCCCGAGTACAACGACCCCAAGTTCGCCAAGACCGGCTTCCCGGTGCTGACCCTCTACGCGGGCGGCCAGAGCAACGGCTACAACACCTGGACCGACAACCAGCTGCCGATCCAGGAGGCGGACGAGCAGCTGGCCAAGCAGGGCAAGGCCCACCCGTTCATCATGATCATGCCGGTGCAGAACTTCAACAGCGACGAGAAGAACGCGCTGGACTGCTCCGACATCCCGGGCCAGCCGAAGATGGGCACCTGGATGGCCGAGGACATCCCGGCCTGGGTCCGCGCCAACTTCCGCACCTTGAAGGGGCGCGACAGCTGGGGCGTGATGGGCGCCTCCACCGGCGGCTTCTGCAGCGCCAAGATGGCCCTCCAGTACCCGGACGTCTACAAGGCCGCCGTGCCGATCGACGGCTACTTCGTCCCGGACTCCGGGCTGTGGAAGGGCCACGACGCCGAGAAGGCGGCCAACAACCCCAACCTCCTCATCACCCAGGGCAAGGCCGACGTGAAGATGTACGTCACCGCCGGCGGGGCCAACGGCTACGAGAAGGACCTGGTCAAGAGCTGGGTGGCCAAGGCCGTCGCCCCGGTGACCATCCAGTACTACGAGCAGCCCGGCGGCAAGCACCTGACCTCGGACTTCAAGAAGATGATCCCGGACACCCTGCAGTGGCTCAGCGCCAACCTGGAGGGCCCGGCCTCGGAGTGATCCGGGCCCCGGGAGGGGGCGGCCGCAGCAGCCGCCCCCGCCCCCGCGCAGGCCCGTGACCTGCGCGTCAATCGGACATTGATTCGCTTCTGATCGACTGCGAGCACCTTGGATGGGGCGGTCCTCACCGGCCGCCTCCTCCGTCCTCACCAGCCGTGAAGAGAGTGCCATGCCGATCCACCTGCTGCCCCCGCCCGCCGTCTCCGTCCCCGCCCAGGCGGTGCCCGGAGTCGACCCCCGGGACGCGTACGGGCCGGCCACGGACGAGGAGCCGGTCACCGTCCGGTTCGCCGGCCTGCGGCTGGTGCACGCGGCCCTGCGCCGCGACCTCGCGCGGCTGCCCAACGCGCTGCGGCTGCTCCAGCCCGAGGAGGAGGACAAGGGCGAGGCCGTGCTGCGGCACTGGACCTTCATGACCGCCATGCTGACCTGCCACCACGAGCAGCAGGACACCCGGATCTGGCCGATCGTGCGGCGCTTCGCGCCCGAGCTGCGCCTGCTGCTGAACTGGCTGGAGGCCGACCACCACAACCTGGACCACTCCTTCACCCGGGTCACCACGCTGGTCCGGATCGCCAGCCGGGACACCGGCAGCGCCTGGCCGGTCGCCTACGCGATGGAGGACCTGGCCGCCCGGCTGGAGACCCACCTGCGGATCGAGGAGCGGCAGCTGCTGCCCCGGATGGAGCGGGTGGTGGCCGACAGCTCCCGGCTCGGCGGCCTGGCCGAACTGCTCGACCTGCTGCGCGGGGCCGACGGCCCGGGCACGGCGGACGCGCTGGCCTGGCTGCTGGACGGGGTCGACCCGGTGCTGGTCGAGCGGCTGCTGGCCGAGTGCGACGACGACGTGGCCCGCAACTGGCCGCACTGGCAGGCGACCTACCAGCGCTGCACCGCGCCGCTGTGGGGGGCGGCGGGCGAGGGCGTGGCCGGCGGCGGCCTGGGGAGCCTGGTCGACTGAGCGCCGGCCCTTTCGCGGGCCGTTGATCTACGCGCGTGGCACGTGCCGGAGACATATGACCGGCGCGCGGCCGACTCGCGTCGGAGCCGTTGTCGAGCCCTTGCCGAGCCGCTGCCGAGCCGCTGCCGAGCCGCTGCCGAGCTACTGCCCGATGCTCGGCCGACGTCCTCAACTCCCTTGTCCCCCTAGGGGATTCGACCCATCCGTCTCGGGGTCGAGGCGGTCCCCGCCCCGGGGTTGCGACCGGGGGAGGCGTACCGCCGGCGGTCGATGGCGCCCGGCCCGGCACCCCCTACCGTCGGAGCCATGACCTCAGCCCGCAGCACACCCACCGCACCCCGTACCCGCGGCCGTGTCAGTACTCGTACCCGTGGCCGCCTGCTGCCCGCCGTCCGTCGCCCGGCCCTGCTCGCCGCGGCCGCCGTCCTGACCCTGGGCGCCGGACTGACCGCCTGCGAGGGCGGCGTCGCCCTCTGCCTCGACGACAACAGCTGCACCCTGTCCGTCCGGACCGACGGCGCCGACGCCTCCAAGACCGTCAAGGTCTTCGGCGGTGACCACCCGTTGGACATGACCGTCGGCCGCATCACCGACAAGAACGCCGAAGTGACGATCGGCGGCGACAAGAAGACCGTCGACAAGGACAGCGAGTCGACCGTGGGCGGGGTCAAGGTGACCCTGCGCAAGGCGGACAAGGGCGACCACTACGCCGAACTCCACGTCAATCGCTGACCGTTCCGCCGCAGCGCTCCCCGGCGCGCGGCCGCTCCTGCCCCTACTCCGGCAGGCGGTTGAGCCACTCCAGCGGAGCGACCCGGATCGCCGTGTGCGGCGAGCCGTCCCACTCCACCGGAAGGCCGACCGTCTCCACCGCGGCCACCACGGCCCGGCCGATCTCCACCGTCCGCTGCTCCGCCGCCCTGCCCGACTCCTCCCCGCCCGACTCCGCTCCGTCCGACTCCTCCCCGGTGCGGAAGCCGCCGTAGCGCAGCATCAGCCCGCGCCCGGCCGCGGCCGCCTCGGTGTCCTGCTGGTGGAAGAAGACGAAGCCCCGCGAGTCCTCGTCCGCCTCGCCGCCGATCTCCGCGTAGCCGCAGGCGGCGCAGCAGGTGAAGTCCATCGCCGCGACGATGCCCTGGTCCTCCAGGAGGTCGAAGGCCCGCTCCAGCCGGTCCACGTCCGTGAACTCCGGCCAGTGGGCCTGCTCGGCGAGCCGTTCCTCCCACAGCGGAGCGACGATCCGCTCCGCCTCCTCCTGCGTCAGCCCCTGGTCGTCGAGGACCTCGACCAGGGACTCGGCTATCTCGTCCGGCTCCTGGAAGCCGCACCGGATCAACTCGCCTGCCCGTTCCTGGGCTTCGAGCAGCACGTCGGAGGTGAGCGCGGTGTCCCGGGTCATGCCCGCATCCTGGGTCATGTCCGCATCCTGGCACCCGGCACTGACAATTCCGGGCCGAGGCCGGCACCCGTGCGCTACCGTCCGGCGGTGACCTCTCTGCTGCAACCCCCGCTGATCACCCGGCTGCTGGCCGCCGAGCGGATTCTGATCGCCGGCGCCGGCGGGGGTTTCGACGTCTACGCCGGACTCCCGATCGCCCTGGCCCTGCGGGCGGCCGGCAAGGACGTGCACCTGGCCAACCTCTCCTTCACCCACCTCTACGGGCTGCCCGGCGAAGTCTGGCACCAGCCCGACGTGGCCAGGATCGGGCCCGACACCCCCGCCCCCGAGGGCTACTTCCCGGAACGCACGCTGGCCCGCTGGCTGCGGCTGCACGGGATGCCCGACACCGTGTGGGCCTTCCCGACCGTGGGCGTCAGACTGCTCCGCGAGGCCTACCGCACCCTGGTCGCCCACCTGGACGTGGACGCGATCCTGCTGGTGGACGGCGGCACCGACATCCTGATGCGCGGCGACGAGACGGGACTCGGCACGCCCGAGGAGGACATGGCGAGCCTGGCCGCCGTGGCGGGCCTGACGGAGGTGCCGGAGCGGCTGGTCGCCTGCCTGGGCTTCGGCATCGACGCCCACCACGGCGTCAACCACGCCCTGGTGCTGGAGAACCTTGCCGCGATCGACCGGGCCGGCGGCTACCTCGGCGCCTTCTCCATCCCGCGCGGCAGCCGGGAGGGCGCGCTCTACCTGGACGCCGTCGAGCACGCCCGGGCCGCCTTCCCGGAGCACCCCAGCATCGTCAACGGCTCGGTGGCGGCCGCGCTGCGCGGCGAGTTCGGCGACGTGCAGTTCACCGAGCGGACCAAGGGCGGGCAGCTCTTCGTCAATCCGCTGATGACGCTCTACTTCGGCGTCACGGTCGAGGTGCTGGCCGCCGAGAACCGCTACCTGGACCGGCTGGAGCACACCGTGCTGACCCGCCAGATCTCCACCCTCATCGAGGAGTTCCGGGACGAGCTGCCCAGCCAACGGCCGCCCCGGCAGTTCCCGCACTGACCCCGACGGTCGGGGAGCGGGTGCGGGGGAGCGGGTGGTGGGGAGCCGGTGCGGGGGCGCGGCTTCCGGCGACTCAGTGCGGTGCGAGCCGGAACTCCAGGTTCCCGAAACGCACCTGGTCGCCCGGCCGTACCGGGATCCCGCCCGCGATCCGCCGCCCGTTCACATGGGTGCCGTTGGTCGACCCGAGGTCGTACAGCACCCAACCGCCGTTCTCGTGCCGCAGCTCGGCGTGGTTCCGGGAGACCGAGGCGTCGTGCAGCCGCAGCCCCGAGCCGGGGATCCGGCCGATCGTCAGCAGTCCCGCCCCGGCCTGCGGCAGGCTCAGCCCGGGCAGCCGCTCGGTGCGCCAGGCCCGGTTCAGCCGGGCGCCGAAGGCGGAGGCCCGGCCGACCGTCCGCAGGACGAAGCGCTCGACCGGCCCGCCGGTGGGCAGCCCGGCCACCGCGGCGTCCAACTCGTCGCGGCTGGTGGCCTGGAGGACGATGTCCATCCGGCCGAGGAAGGTGTCGTGCGACAGCCGGCCGCTGCCCGCGCCGTCCCTGAGCAGCCCGAGCGCCTGGTCCCGTTCGGCGTCGGAGGGCCGGACGGCGCCGGTGGGGAGCTCAGGCTGCGTCATGGCCCGATTGTCGGTTCGACCGGCTTCGACTGTCCAGATCGCGCGCGGTTCCGGCGCATGGTTCGTACCTCACTGAGCGACAGACGCCCGCTCCACCTGCACGGTTCCCGCCGGGTCGGGTGCCTCCGGCCCGCCCGGTCGGGCCGTCAGCCCTTCCGGGCAGCGGCCAGGATCTTCTCCGTGGTGTGCAGGAACCGGGAGGTCACCGCGCCCCGGTACGACTTACCGAACATCTCCTTGGTGACCCACTTGCCGTCCTGGAGGTGGACCACCACGTACGCCGCGCCCGGATCGGTGCCCAGCACCTCGAAGTCGCCCTTCGGCGAGCGGTGCGGCCCGGAGAGCTCGGCCGGCAGCGGCTCGGAGAGGAAGGCGATCACCAGCCGGACGTCCGGGGTGACCTCGACGCCCCGGAAGGGCTCGGCGGCGAGCAGCGCGGCCACCTCGTCGACCGTCCGCAGCAGCACCGGCACCGGGTAGCCGAGCGCCTGCTCCAGGTGCGCCTCGATCCGCGCGGTCAGCGCGGCCCGGTCGGGCTCGTCGGTCCGGAAGAAGACGTTGCCGGTCTGGATGTACGAGCGGACGTCCGCCAGCCCCAGCTCGGTGAAGAGCGCCCGCAGCCGCTCCATCTTCACCGTGCGGCCGCCGACGTTGATGGCGCGCAGGAACGCGATGTACCGGGTGGAGGCGTTCGAGGTGGTCACCCTGCCAGTCTGGCACCGCCCACCGACAACGCCCGCCCACCGCACCCCCTCGCGCGCGCGGCACCGTTCGTACCCGGCGGTTGTCGGTGCCGGGTGCCAGACTGGCGCCATGGCTACCTGGCAGGATTTCGAGCACGAGGCACCCGAACTCGCGGCCCTGGTACGGGCCCGGTTCGACGCCAACAAGCACCACGTCCTGGCGACGCTGCGCAAGGACGGCTCACCCCGGGTGAGCGGGTCGGAGGTCGACTTCGTCGGGGCCGACGCCTGGCTCGGGTCGATGTACGGCGCGGTCAAGGCACGCGACCTCCAGCGGGACGCGCGGTTCGCGCTGCACGCCCACCCGGGCGACGAGACCATGGCCGGCGGGGACTCCAAGCTCTCCGGCCGCGCGGTGGAGGTCACCGACGAGAACGAGCTCGCCGCCTTCGCGGCCGACCTGCCGGAGCCGCCGCCCACCCCGTTCCACCTCTTCCGGCTGGATCTCCAGCAGGTGGTGCACACCAGCCTGGACGGCGACGCCCTGTGGGTCCTCAACTGGCACCCGGGCCGGCCGGTGGAGCGGACCCAGCTCCACTGACCGATCGGCCCGGAACGCCCACGGCAGGTCGGAACGCCTACGGCAGAACGGACTTGAGCGCCTCGGGAGTCCGGGCCACGACGGCGTGCCCGTCGTCCGCGGTGATGATCGGGCGCTGGATCAGCACGGGGTGCTCGGCCATCGCCGCGATCCAGCGCGCCCGCTCGCCCGCCTCCCGGGGCCACCCCTTCATCCCCAGCTCCTTGGCGACCGGCTCGTCGGTGCGGGTGATGTCCCACGGCTCCAGGCCCAGGCGCTCCAGCACCTGCTCCAGCTCGGCCGCGGTCGGCGGGTCCTCCAGGTAGCGCCGCACGGTGTACTTCGCCCCGGCGGCGTTCAGCTCGTTGAGCGCCGACCGGCACTTGCCACACCGCGGATTGATCCAGATCTCCATGCCGACCAGCCTATCCGCGCTGCCGCCCGGCCCCGGACCCGTCGCCGCCGGTCCGGGGCCCGGTCCGTCTCCGGTCCGTCTCCGGGTCGTCTCCGAGTCCGGCGCCGCCGGGTCCGTCGGCGGTGGGAACTCCGCCGTGCCCGCCCGCTGTTCACGAACCAGGAACCAGCACGTCGGAGGGGAGCACCAGATGGACGGCGCCGCGATCATCGAGCAGCTGATGACCACGGAGGTCAGGACCGATCCGTACCCGCTCTACGCCAGGGCGCACGAGCTCGGCCCGGTGGCCCCGGCCGGGGACGGCATGTTCGTGGTGAGCGGCTACGCGGCGGTCAACAAGGTGCTCCGCACGCCCGCCTTCGGCGTCGCGACCGCCGAGATGACGGCCGGCCTCGCCCCGGAGTTCGCCGCGCACTCCTCGCTCGCCCTGTTCGGCCGCTCGATCCTCCAGCGCAACGCCCCCGACCAGCCCCGGGTCCGCTCGCTGATCGCCTCGGTGTTCACCGCCCGCCGGGTCGCCGCCCTGCGCCCCGCGGTGGAGGTGGCGATCGGCCGGCTGCTGGACGGGATGGCCGAGCAGGGGGCGGACGGCTCCCCGGTGGACTTCATGGACGCCTTCGCCTTCCGGCTGCCGGTCGGGGTGATCTGCGAGCTGCTCGGCGTGCCCGAGCAGGACCGCTACCGCTTCCGCGACCTCGCCTCCGACCTGACCGTCGCCCTGGAGGTCACCCAGGACTTCGACGAGCTGGGCGCCGCCGACCGGGCCGCCGACGAGCTGTCCGACTACTTCACCGCGCTGATCGCCGAACGGCTGGCCCGCCCGCAGGACGACCTGGTCAGCGACCTGGCCCGGGTCGCCGTCGAGGACGGCGGGCGGCTGTCCGGCACCGAACTGCTGGCCAACCTGGTGCTGCTGCTGGTGGCCGGCTTCGAGACCACCACCAACCTCCTCGGCAACGGCCTCGCCCTGCTGTTCCGCCATCCCGAGGTGGCCGCCGGACTGCGCAGCGGCGTGGTCACCCCGGCCGGGTTCACCGACGAGGTGCTGCGCTTCGACTCCCCGGTCCAGGCCACCGCACGGGTCGCCCTGGAGGAGGGCCTGTCGGTCGAGGGCCTGCCCGTCCCGGCCGGCAGCGGGCTGACCCTGCTGATCGGCGCGGCCAACCACGACCCGGCCCGGTACGAGCGGCCGGCGGTGTTCGACCCGTCGCGCACGGACAGCCAGCCGCTCAGCTTCGGTGGCGGCACCCACTTCTGCCTGGGCTCCCAGCTGGCCCGGCTGGAGGGCGAGCTCGCGGTGCCCGCCCTGCTGGACCGTTTCCCCGGGCTCGCCCAGGGCGGCGCCCCGACCCGGCGTGACCGCCTGGTGCTGCGCGGTTACGAGACGCTGCCGGTGACCCTCCGCTGACCGGGCCTTGCCCTCCACTCCCGGTCCCCTCCCGGCCCGGCGCGGTCCACCCGCCGGAACCCGGGACGTTCGGCCATTCGTGACGGGGGCGTCCGTGGGGGAGCATGGAGGGACCAATCCTGTCATTCCTGGCGAATCGCCCAGGTCCGGTCAGCCAGGAGGCCCCCGCCGTGTCCGCCCCCCGCCCGCCGCAGCTCGCGGTCGCGCAGTCCCGGGTGCCGCGCTGGGTGCCCTGGCTGCCGGTGGTCCTGCTGCTCCTGGACCTGGCCACCGAGGCCGTCGTCCCGGACGCGGTGGCGGCCGGCTTCCTGCTCACCGCCCTGCCCGTGGTGGCCGCGTTCAGCTACGGCCCGGTGCTGACCGCCACCACCACGGGCGGTGCGCTGGCCCTCCAGCTGCTGCTGGCCCTGCGCGCGGGCCACGTCAACGAGCAGCACCACGTCTGGGTGTACATCGCCACCGCGCTGTCCGGGGTGATGGGCACCGCCCTGTCCTGGCAGCGCACCCGGCAGAACCGCACCCTCTTGCAGGCCCGCACCGTCGCCGAGACCCTGCAGCGCACGGTGCTGCGGCCGGTGCCGGAGCGGGCCGGCGGCCTGCGGGTCGCCGGACTGTACCGCCCGGCGCAGGCCGAGGTGCTGGTCGGCGGGGACCTCTACGAGGTGTGCGACACCCGCTTCGGCGTCCGGGTGCTGCTCGGGGACGTCCGCGGCAAGGGCCTCGGCGCGGTCCGCACCGTCGCCGACGTGCTCGGCGCCTTCCGGGCGGCCGCCCACGACACCCCGGGCCTGGTCGAGCTCGCCGACCAGCTGGACCGCGCGGTGCTGCGCGACGCGGCCGACCGCGGCGACGACGAGCTGTTCGTCACCGCCGTCCTGCTCCAGTACCGCCCGGGCACCGACTGCGTGGAGTTCGTCAACCGCGGCCACACCACCCCACTGCTGCTGGGCCGGGGCACCATCGCCCCGGTGGCCTGCACCGACGAACTCCCGCTCGGCCTGGGCCACCTCCGCCCCGAGGACGAACCCGCCAAGCCGACGACCGTCGCCCTCCCCCCTGGGCACACCGTCCTGCTCTACACCGACGGCGTCAGCGAGGCCCGCGACTCCACCGGCGCCTTCTACCCCCTCGCCCCGCGCCTGGCCGCCCTGGCCAGCACGGCACCGGACCGAGTGGTCTCCTTCCTGGCCCAGGACGTCCACCAGTACGCCGGCCTCCTCGCCGACGACCTCGCCGTCCTCGCCCTCACCCCCGAATAACCCCGCACCGCCCGGCGCGACGGCCGTGCTGCACGAAACGGGTCCCTGTAGGTCAGCGATCAGCTGACCTACAGGGACCCGCTCACGCCGGGGCCGGGACTCTTACAGGTCGTAGTAGAGCTCGAACTCGTGCGGGTGGGGCCGGAGGGCGATCGGGGCGATCTCGTTGGTGCGCTTGAAGTCGATCCAGGTCTCGATCAGGTCCGGGGTGAAGACGTTGCCCGCCAGGAGGTACTCGTGGTCGGCCTCGAGGGCCTCCAGGACGGCGGGGAGGGAGGAGGGCACCTGGGGGACGTTGGCGTGCTCCTCGGGGGCGAGCTCGTAGAGGTCCTTGTCGACGGGCTCCAGCGGCTCGATCTTGTTGCGGATGCCGTCGAGGCCGGCCATCAGCATGGCGGAGAAGGCCAGGTACGGGTTGGAGGACGGGTCCGGGGCGCGGAACTCGATGCGCTTGGCCTTGGCGTTGGAGCCGGTGATCGGGATGCGGATCGCGGCCGAGCGGTTGCGCTGGGAGTAGACCAGGTTGACGGGCGCCTCGAAGCCGGGGACCAGGCGGTGGTAGGAGTTCACCGACGGGTTGGTGAAGGCCAGCAGCGAGGGGGCGTGCCGGAGCAGGCCGCCGATGTAGTAGCGGGCGGTGTCGGAGAGTCCGGCGTAGCCCTGCTCGTCGTAGAAGAGCGGGGAGCCCTCGGTCCACAGCGACTGGTGGACGTGCATGCCCGAGCCGTTGTCGCCGAAGATCGGCTTCGGCATGAAGGTGGCCGTCTTGCCGTTCCGCCAGGCGACGTTCTTGATGATGTACTTGAACAGCATCAGGTCGTCGGCCGCGTGCAGCAGGGTGTTGAACTTGTAGTTGATCTCCGCCTGGCCGGCGGTGCCGACCTCGTGGTGCTGGCGCTCGACCTCCAGGCCGGACTTGGCCAGCTCCAGGGACATCTCGGCACGCAGGTCGGCGAAGTGGTCGACCGGCGGGGTGGGGAAGTAGCCGCCCTTGTACTTGACCTTGTAGCCGCGCACGTCGCCCTCGGCGGCGCCGCTGTTCCAGGCGCCGGCCTCCGAGTCGATGTGGTAGAAGGACGCGTTGGCGCTGGTGTCGAAGCGCACCGAGTCGAAGACGTAGAACTCGGCCTCGGGCCCGAAGAACGCGGTGTCGGCGATGCCGGAGGAGGCGAGGTAGGCCTCGGCCTTCTTGGCGACGTTGCGCGGGTCGCGGCTGTAGGCCTCGCCGGTGACCGGGTCCTGGATGAAGAAGTTGATGTTGAGGTGCTTCTCGACCCGGAAGGGGTCGAGGCGTGCGGTGGCGAGGTCCGGGACCAGGGCCATGTCGGACTCGTGGATGGCCTGGAAGCCGCGGATCGACGAACCGTCGAACATCAGGGTCTCGGACGGATCGAAGGTCGCCGCGGGTACGGAGAAGTGCTGCATGACGCCCGGCAGATCACAGAAGCGGACATCGACGAACTTCACGTCGTTGTCCTGGATGAACTGCTTCACTTCGGCGGCGTTGTTGAACATCCATCCTCCTCGGCTCGCGAATTGGGCTCACCCTAGGAATGGGTCGTTTCCAGTCGGTGACCCGCTCGTTTCCTAGATGTTAACCGCGACCGCCGAATGGGCGGCAAAGGCCTACGGGACGGGGCAAATCGCCCCGCCGACCTGGGGGTCCTCCGAGAAATGGTCTGGACCACAGGTAAGCCCCGTGAGTGGGATTCACCCGGTCGTGGAGCTGCCCGGTTCGAACCCGGTCCGAGGTCGGCCACGGGTTCGGTTCGGGGCCGGGACCGCGCCCCGCCGGGAGGGGAGCCGGTGCCGGTCCGCGGCGTGAGCCCGGTTAGTGTGGATTCGTGGACACCAGAGAAGCGTTGGGATCGTGGATCGACGGCCCCAAGGCGGCCGCCGAGAAGATGGGCGCCGACTTCGGCTACCGCGGCGAGCGCCTCGGACTGCCCAAGGAGGGCCCCGGCTCGATCGCCGGCCCCGGCCGACGGATCGGCGCCGTGTTCGTGGACGGCTGGCTGGTCTCGCTGGTCTCCTTCGGCCTGCTCGCCAAGGGCGACACGGCCGAGGCCAACCTGTGGACCCTCCCGCTCTTCTTCCTGGTCGCGGTCCTGCTGCTCTCCACCACCGGCACCACCCTCGGCAAGCGGCTGTTCGGCCTCCGGGTGATCCGCCTGGACGGGCGCCGCGCCACCATCCCGCAGGTCCTGCTGCGCACCGTGCTGCTGTGCCTGGTGGTGCCGCCGCTGGTCTGGGACCGCGACACCCGGGGACTGCACGACAAGGCCGTCGGCACCGTCGAGGTCCGGATCTAGCGGAGGTTCGGCGCCGGCGGAGCCCCGGAGCCCGAGAACCCCGGAGCCCGAGAACCCCGGAGCCCCAGGAAGTCGGCGAGAAGCCGGAAACGTCGAACGGCCCCGCCCCGGAGGTTCCGGGGCGGGGCCGTTCCGCGTTGTCAGCGGAGGGGAGGTCAGCGGGCCTGGCCGCCCTTGGGCATCCGGGCACCCTTGGGCATCGGGCCCTTGGGGATCGGCGCCTTGGAGAGCAGGTCGCCCAGCGCGCGCAGACGGTCGTTGGTCTCGGTGACCTGGGCGGCGGTGATCGCGCGGGGCAGCCGCATCAGGTGGATCTGCAGCTTCTTGAGCGGGATCTCGCCCTCGCCGGTGCCCACCACGATGTCGTGCACCGGGATGTCACCGACCACGCGGGCCATCTTCTTCTTCTCGGAGGCCAGCAGCTGGCGCACCCGGTTGGGGTTGCCCTCGCCGATCAGCGCGATGCCGGCCCGGCCGACGGCGCGGTAGACCGCGTCCTGGCTGCGGGTGACCGCGACCGGGGTGGAGTTGGAGCTCCAGCCGCGCCGGATGTTGTTCAGCACCGCAGCTACGGCGCCCGGCTGCCCCTCCATCTGCCCGAACGCGGCGCGTTCGGCCCGGCGCCCGAAGACGATCGCCATGGCCAGGACGGCCACGATGAAGCCCAGGATGCCCAGATAGACGGGGTGGTCGATCGCGAAGCCGATGGCGAGGAACACGCCGAAGGTCAGCAGGCCGACGCCGGCGATGATCAGGCCGATCTTGGTGTCGACCTTCTTGGTCATGGTGTACGCCAGACGGATCTGCTTCAGCCGTCCGGGGTTCTCGGATGTTTCCCTCGCCATAACGCTCATGGTACGTGGCACGGGTACGGGATATCCAAGCCCGGGTACCCGTTCGCCCGAACCGTGACCCGTCCGCCCACACGCCGTCGCGCACAGCGACGGCCGGACTCACCGTCCCGCGGAGCGCGCTCCCGTCGCGCCGCCCACCCCGGCCGCCCCGCCCGGCGGGCCGTCGTGCCGACGGTCCGCCGCGTGCCGACGGTCCTCGCACACCGCCGCCCAGGCGTTGCGCCGCGCGTGCCGCTGGCCGGGGGCCAGCAGGACGCTCTCGGCGAACCGCAGCGCCACCCCCACCGACCGGATCCGCATCCGCATGCCGAACAGCTCCTCTCGTGGCTGAGAAGAATCGAACGCCCACCAGGCGTCCATCGTCCCCACCCCGTGTTACCAGCCCGTGACCAGGCAGTCAAAGCGCGGTGAAACCCGGAAGGGCGGAGCCGAGGCTCCGCCCTTCCCATGGCTCGAACAGATCGAACAGCTCGAACGGCTCAGGCAACTCAAGCAGCTCGCACGGCCCGGGGCCGACGGCGAGGTCGGACCGCGAGGTCAGACCGCGGCCTGCTCGCGCTTCTCCAGCGCCTGCCGGTACAGCCGCCCGGCCCGGTACGAGGAGCGCACCAGCGGGCCCGACATGACACCGGCGAAGCCCAGCTCCTCGGCCTCCTCCTGGAGCTCGACGAACTCCTGGGGCTTGACCCAGCGCTCCACCGGGTGGTGGCGCAGCGAGGGCCGCAGGTACTGGGTGATGGTGATCAGCTCGCAGCCGGCCCCGACCAGGTCGGCCAGCGCCTGGCTGACCTCCTCGCGGGTCTCGCCCATGCCCAGGATCAGGTTGGACTTGGTGACCAGTCCGGCGGCGCGGGCCTGGGTGATGACGTCCAGGGAGCGCTCGTAGCGGAAGGCCGGGCGGATCCGCTTGAAGATGCGCGGCACGGTCTCGACGTTGTGGGCGAGCACCTCGGGGCGGGAGGAGAAGACCTCGGCCAGCTGCTCGGGCACCGCGTTGAAGTCGGGGATGAGCAGCTCGACGCCGGTGCGGCCGGTCGCGCGCTCGGCGGTCATCGCGTGCACCTGGCGGACGGTCTCGGCGTACAGCCAGGCGCCGCCGTCCTCCAGGTCGTCGCGGGCGACGCCGGTGATGGTGGCGTAGTTGAGGTCCATGGTGACGATGGACTCGGCGACCCGGCGCGGCTCGTCGCGGTCGAACTCGGCGGGCTTGCCGGTGTCGATCTGGCAGAAGTCGCAGCGGCGGGTGCACTGGTCACCGCCGATGAGGAAGGTCGCCTCGCGGTCCTCCCAGCACTCGAAGATGTTGGGACAGCCGGCCTCCTGGCAGACCGTGTGCAGTCCCTCCTTCTTCACCAGCGACTGGAGGGCGTTGTACTCCGGCCCCATCTTCGCGCGGGTCTTGATCCACTCGGGCTTCCGCTCGATGGGGGTCTCGCTGTTGCGGACCTCCAGGCGGAGCAGCTTCCTGCCGTCGGGCGCGACAGCGGACACGTGCGACTCCTAGAACTAGACGGGGTACCCCCAGGGTACGCCTGTGGTTGTACGGCCTTCGCCGGGCCTGCCGCCCTGCAATCGCAGGGCAACACGGCTACCGGCCAGTAGATTCCCAGTGACTGGGGGGAGCCCGGTGTGCTCCCGGAAGACTTCAGCCGCTGAGCGAGCGACTGAGCGCCGGCTCCGGCAGCTCGGCGAAGACGGCCTGGAGGTGCCGTTCGACCGACGGCAGCGCCTCGCTCACCGGGAAGTCCCGGCCCAGCTCGCCGGCCAGCGAGGCGACGCCCGCGTCCCGGATGCCGCACGGCACGATCTTGTCGAAGTACGTCATCTCCGGATCGCAGTTGAGCGCGAAGCCGTGCATGGTCACCCCGCGGGCGACCCGCACGCCGATCGCGGCGAGCTTGCGGTCGCCGCCGCGCTGCCCGGCGTTGGACGGTGCGTACTCGGGCCCGGCCAGTCGCGGGTCGATGCCCAGCGGCAGGCCCATCCGCAGGGTCAGCTTGCCGATGTCGACCACCTCGGCCGGGTCCACCACGGCGTCCGGAATGTTCTCGCCGAGCACCCAGACCCCGCTGCGGCCCTCGACCCGGGTGGTTCCGATGCCGAAGTCGGCGGCGGCGCGGATCAGCGCCTCCTCCAGCCGGCGGACGTAGGCGATCACGTCGATCGGGTCGGGCAGCTTGACGATCGGGTAGCCGACCAGCTGGCCGGGGCCGTGCCAGGTGATCTCGCCGCCCCGGTTGACCTCGACCACCGGGGTGCCGTCCAGCGGCAGGTCGGCGGGGTTGGTGCGCTTGCCCATGGTGTAGACGGGCGGGTGCTCCAGCAGCAGCACGGTGTCGGGGATCTCGTCCGCGACCCGCAGCGCGTGCAGCCGCTGCTGTTCCTCCCACGCCTCCTCGTACGGGACGACGTGCTCGCCTATGCCCATTCGAACGAAACGTACGTTCTCGCTCACCGCTGCCGCTCCTTGCCAGGCGTTCGAGACCAACCTCGCCACTGTACGCCCACGCCCGCGTCACCCGTTCGGCCGCGCCCCCACCCGTCCCCACCTGCCCCCACCCGCCCCGGCACCCCCGTCAGCCGCCACCACCCCCGGCCAGCAGTTGCAGGCGCAGCGCCAGCTGCAGCTCCAGCGACCGCTCCGGCTGGTTCCAGCCCCCGCCGAGCAGCGCCTCGACCCGGTCCAGCCGCTGGACCACCGTGTTCACGTGGACGTGCAGCTCGTCCTTGGCCCTGGTCAGGCTGCCGCCGCAGTCGAAGTAGGCGCGCAGGGTACGGACCAGCTCGGTGCCGCGCTTGGCGTCGTAGGCGAGCAGCGGGCCGAGCGCGCCGCCGACGAAGCCGTCCACGTCGTGGCCGTCGCCGAGCAGTACCCCGAGGAAGCCGAGCGCGCCGGCCGAGGCGCCCTCCCCGGCGCGGCCGAGCACCCGCAGGGCCCGTACGCAGCGCAGGCCCTCGTCGTACGAGGCGGCCAGGGCGGCCGGGCCGGCGGCGGGGCGGCCGGCGCCGACGGTGACGGCGAAGCCCGCCAGCCGGGCCAGCCGTTCGGCGGCCCGCCGGGCGGTCTGCTCCGGGTCCTCGGCGCAGCCCGGGGCGACGGGCACCAGCAGTGCGACCGCCTCGCCGTGCTCGGCGCTGACGCCGCGGGAGCCGAACAGGTACCGCCGGGCCGCGCCGGCCAGTCGCCCCCGGTCGTCGCCGTCGCGGTCGGCGGGTTCGGCGGCCAGCGCCAGGTGCGGCCGGGCGAGGTCGACCCCGAGCCGGCGGCCGCGGGCGGTGAGCCCGGCCGGGTCGCGGTCGGGGGCGGTGAGCAGGTCGGTGAGCAGTTCGCCGCGGACCCGGTTCTCGGTCTCCGCGACCGAGCGGCGCAGCAGCAGGACCAGCGCGGTCACCACGCCGGCCCGTTCGAACAGCCGCCGGTCGGGGTCGTCCAGGTCGGGCCGGCCGCGCAGCACCAGGGTGCCGAGCAGGTCGTGCCCGGCCAGCACCGCGCACACCCAGAGCCCGTCGTGCCGTACGGACCGGCCCTCGGCCCGGGAGGCGGCCACCGCGTCGGCGAGTTCGGCCGCGGCGGCGGGCGGTCCGGCGAGCGGTTCGCCCTCGGCGTCCAGGACGGTCGTCTCCCCGTCCAGCAGGTGGGCGACGGCGGCGGCCACGTCCGACACCTCGGCGCCGCGCAGCACCAGGTCGGTCAGCCGGTCGTGGGCCTGCTCGGCGCGCTGGACGGCGGCGGAGTGGGCCCGGACCAGCTCGTTGGCGGCGTTGAGTTCGGCCAGCGCGGCCCGGGTGTCGGCCAGCGCCGCGGCGGTGTCCAGGGCGATCGCGGCGTGCGCGGCCAGGGTGCAGAGCAGCGCGACCTCGTCGGGGGAGAAGGCGCGCGGCGAGCGGTCGGCGGCGAACAGGACGCCGATGACGTCGCCGCCGAGCAGCAGCGGTACGCCGATGATCGCCACCAGGCCCTCGTCCAGCACGCCCGCGTCGATCGTGCCGGTGTGGTGGAAGCGCTCGTCGGCGCGGTAGTCGGGGGTGGCGTAGGGGCGGGCGGTCTGGGCGACCAGCCCGCCGAGGCCGTCGCCGAGGCTGAGGCGCAGGGTCTGGAACAGGACGGAGACCGAGCCGTCGGTGACCCGCATGTAGGTGTCGCCGGCGGCCTCGTCCGGCAGGGTCAGGTA
Organism: Kitasatospora sp. NPDC056076; assembly: GCF_042266305.1. Taxonomy (NCBI): domain Bacteria; kingdom Bacillati; phylum Actinomycetota; class Actinomycetes; order Kitasatosporales; family Streptomycetaceae; genus Kitasatospora; species Kitasatospora sp. NPDC056076. The sequence continues at coordinate 28,452 of NZ_JBHJWG010000037.1, read as the reverse complement.
GGCGGTGTCGGTGCCGAGCAGCATCCGGGCGCGGCGGACGATGGCCTGCAGCACGGTGTCCAGGTCCCGGGACGCGGCGAGGTCTCCGGCGGTGTCGAACAGTGCCGTCAACTCGGCTTCCCGGCGCCGGTGCTGACGCAGGGTGCGGTGCACCCGCAGGGCCTGCCAGGTGGCGTCGTCGATCTCGGCGAGGACGCCGGCCGGCGCCCCGCGGCGGCGGGCGTCGGCCAGCACCTCGGCGAAGTCCTCGGTGGCGGAGCCGGAGGCGAGCAGGTCGAGCAGCCGTCGCAGCGCGGGCGCGGCGCTCTCGTCGGGGCGGTTCATCCGGTCATCCGGGGTGGTTCATGGTGCGGGCCGCCAATCGGCGTCGGTTCCGTCGGTGCCGAGGAATCGCGATGCTATCGGCTCGCCGTCCAGGCCATTCCGTCCGTGCCACCGCGTCCAGGCCACTGCGTCCAGGCCACCGCGTCCATGCCACCGCGCTAAGCCACCGCGTCCGGGCCACCGCGTCCCCAGGCCGCCGCGTTCAGGCCACGGCGGGCTTCCCGACCGCCGCACCGTCCGGCGACGCCTCCTCCGCGACCTCCGCCAGGTCCTGCCCCCTGGTCTCCCGCGCGCACAGCACCGCCAGGACGGTGACCGCCGCCGCGATCGCCACGTACACCGAGACGGGGGTGGCGCTGCCGTAGTCCTTGAGCAGCGCGGTCGCGATCAGCGGCGCCGGCGCGCCGGCCGCCACCGAGGCGAACTGGGCGCCGATGGAGGCCCCCGAGTAGCGCAGCCGGGTCGCGAACAGCTCGGAGAAGAAGGCCGCCTGCGGGGCGTACATGGCGCTGTGGAAGACCAGGCCGACCGTCACCGCGAGGACCAGCTGCCCGAACGAGTGGGTGTCCACCAGCCCGAAGAACACGAACGCCCAGGCCCCGACACCGACCGCGCCCACCAGGTACACCGGTTTGCGCCCGACCCGGTCGGACAGCGCCCCGAACAGCGGGATCAGCGCGAACTGGATCGCGGAGCCGATCAGTACGGCGTTCAGCGCGCTCTGCTTGTCGAAGTGGGCGTGGGTGACGGCGTACGTCAGCACAAAGGTGGTCATCACGTAGTACGAGATGTTCTCCGCCATCCGCGCGCCCATGGCCACCAGCACCTCCCGCCAGTGGTTGCGCAACACCCCCACCAGCGGCGCCTGTTCGGTCGCCGGGCGGTTCGCGACCGCCTCCCGGAACAGCGGCGACTCCTCCACCGCCAGCCGGATCCACATCCCGACGCCGACCAGCACCGCCGACAGCAGGAACGGCACCCGCCACCCCCACGCCAGGAACGCGCTCTCCGACTGCACCGCCGTCATCAGCGACAGCACGCCCGCCGCCAGCAGGTTCCCGGCGGGCGCCCCGCCCTGCGGCCACGACGCCCAGAACCCCCGCCGCCGCCGGTCCCCGTGCTCCGACACCAGCAGCACCGCCCCGCCCCACTCGCCGCCGAGCGCGAAGCCCTGCACCAGCCGCAGCGCGGTCAGCAGCACCGGCGCCGCCGCCCCGATCGAGTCGTAGGTCGGCAGCAACCCGATCGCGGTGGTCGATCCGCCCATCAGCAGCAGGCTCACCACCAGGAGTCTCTTCCGGCCGATCCGGTCGCCGAAGTGACCGAACACCAGCGCTCCGACCGGCCGTGCCGCGAACCCGATCGCGTACGTCAGGAACGACAGCAGGGTCCCGGTCAGCGGGTCGGTGTTCGGGAAGAACAGCTTCCCGAAGACCAGCGCCGCGGCCGTTCCGTACAAGAAGTAGTCGTACCACTCGATCGTCGTGCCGATCAGACTCGCGGCCACCACTCGCGGGAGTGAACTGGTAGCCGCCGTGCCACGTGCGGGGGCGTTCATGGTCACCACTTCCAGGTCCAGGGGGACGGGGACGATGTCGCCACAAGGTAGGGAGCCCGCGCCCGGCGGCCCATGTGGTCGACCCACACAGCCCGTCGGCCCGCTGTGGCCCTCCGCCCCATGACCGTTGTCGGTGCCGGCACCGGCTCAGTGCGCCGTCCAGCCGCCGTCGATCGGCAGGCTGGCGCCGGTGACGTAGGCGGCGGCGGGGGAGCAGAGCCAGAGGGCGAGTTGGGCGACCTCCTCGGGTTCGATGAGCCGCTTGACGGCGGTCCGGTCGAGCATGATCCGCTCGACCACCTCCTCCTCGGGGATGCCGTGGGCCAGCGCCTGGGCGGCGATCTGCTTCTCCACCAGGGGAGTTCGGACGTACCCGGGGTTGAGGCAGTTGCTGGTGACCCCGTACGGGGCGCCCTCCAGGGCGACGGTCTTGCTGAGGCCCTCCAGGCCGTGCTTGGCCGTGACGTACGCGGACTTGAAGGCGCTGGCGCGCAGGCCGTGGACGGAGGAGACGTTGACGATCCGGCCCCACCCCCGCTCGTACATGTGCGGGAGGGTGCGGCGCAGGATCCGGAACGGGGCCTCGACCATGACGCGTTGGATGAGGGTGAAGCGTTCGACCGGGAACTCGTGGACGGGTGCGACGTGTTGCAGGCCGGCGTTGTTGACCACGACGTCGGCGTCGGCGGGCAGGGCGTCCACGGCCTCGGGATCGGCGAGGTCGGCGACGATCGCGCGCCCGCCGATCCGGTCCGCGAGCTCCCGGGCCGGGCCGGCCGCGAGGTCGACGACGTAGACCCGGGCGCCGGCTCCGGCGAGGGCTTCGGCGCAGGCCCGGCCGATGCCCGAGGCGGCTCCGGTGACCAGGGCCGTGCGGCCGTCGAGCGGGCGGGCAGTAGAGGTGTCCATGGCCGAGAACGGTAGGAATCCGGCGTCGCCGCTCCCATGTGGCGGGCCGACACAGCACCGCGGCGTGTCATGGCGTCGACCACCACCGACGCCGGTTGACGGTTCGCCCCCGTACGGCCAAACCCACCCTGGCCCCGCTTCCCCACAATGGGCGCGCTTGCTTCACCCGTTCGGAGGATTGGTCGGTCAGATCCACCCATAGCGCCCGAATGCTCGCTACATTCACGCCGATTCCCGACAGGGGGCGCCGCCCCGGGCGAGCCGAACTGCTGGTGGAGCCCGGTGCGACGTCCGAGAGGTGTTGACTGACATGTCCCAACGGCCTGCAACCGACAGCCCGGCGTACGGACCGCTCGACCCGCTCGGCCAGCGCCGAGGCCCGGTCGGCCGGGCCCTTCCGGACGCGCCCGACGCCCTGACCGCCGACACGCTGACCGCTGAACCGCTGACCGCCGACACGCTGACCGCTGACCCGATGACCGCCGACGCCCCGACCGCCGAGGAACTGCGACTGCCCGTGCAGGCCACACCCGCCCGGCACGAAGCCACCGCCGCGCCCGCCGCCCCAGCGACCACCAGCGGCCACGGCAGCCACACCGGCCACTCCGGCCCGACGCCGCAGAACGGCCAACTCGCCGCCCTGATCGAGGAGGCCGGCTTCTCGCACGCGGGCCTGGCCCGCCGGGTCGACCAGCTCGGCCTGGAGCACGGCCTCGACCTGCGCTACGACAAGACCTCGGTCACCCGCTGGCTGCGCGGCCAGCAACCCCGCGGCGCCACCCCGGCGCTGATCGCCGAGGTCTTCACCCGCCGCCTCGGCCGCCGCCTCACCGCCCAGGACCTCGGCCTGGACGCCTGCGCCCCGGTCTACGCGGGCCTGGAGTTCGCCGAGACCCCGCAGGAGGCGGTGGACATCGTGGCGAGCATGTGGCGCAAGGACAACGGCCCGCAGTCCGAACTGCGCCGGATCGCCTTCACCCCGGCCGGCCTGGTCGTCCCCAGCCGGGACTGGCTGATCGGCCGCACCGACGAACGGGTCGCCCGGGACGGCTCCACGCTGACCCGCCCGGACACCGCCACCGGTCCGCCCGGCACCGCCCCCGGCGCACCGGCGTCGAACGTGCCCGGCGCACCCGTCGCGGGCCCGGCGCGCACCCAGCCCGCCGGCGCCCCGGGCGCCCGCAGCACCGCCGGAACCACCGGCACCGCCGCCACCATCGGCCGGGTGCCCACCCAGAGCCGCCGCCCGCCCGCCGCCGTCGAACCGCCGTACACCGACCCGACCCGGGAGGCCCGCCCCGCCCTGCGGGTCGGCCGCGGCGACATCGCCGCCATCCGCGCCGTCGGGGACCTCTTCCGCGCGCTCGACCACGCCTACGGCGGCGGCCACGCCCGCCAGGCGCTGGTCCGCTACCTGGAGAGCGAGGCCGAGCCGATGCTGCGCGGCCGCTACGGCGAGCAGATCGGCCGCGCCCTGTTCGGAGCCGTCGCCGACCTCACCAGGCTGGCCGGCTGGACGTCCTTCGACATCGCCGCGCACGGCCTCGCCCAGCGCTACTTCGTCCAGGCGCTGCGCCTCTCCCAGGCCGCCGGGGACCGCGCGCTCGGCGGCTACGTGCTGGTGACGATGAGCCAGCAGGCCGTCCACCTGGGCCACGGCCGGGAGGCCGTCCAGCTCGCCCGGGTCGCCCAGCAGGGCGTCGGTACCGCCGTCCCGCCGGTGGTCCAGTCGCTGATGCACGCCGCCGAGGCCCGGGGCCACGGCCTGCTGGGCGACGTCCGCTCCTGCACCACCGCGCTGGTCCGGGCCGAGCGGTCGCTCGCGGCCTCCCGTACCGGCGACGAACTGCCCTCCTGGGCGCGGTACTTCGACGAGGCCCAGCTCTCCGACGAGTTCGCCCACTGCTACCGCGACCTCCAGCAGTGGCGCACCTGCGCGCAGCACGCCGAGAAGTCGCTGCGGCTGCGCTCGCCCGCCTACGCGCGCAGCCGGATCTTCTGCCGGCTGGTGCTCGCCACCGCCCGGCTCGGCATGGGGGACCTCGACGAGGCCTGCACCATGGCCACCGACGCGCTGCGGGCGGCGGGGGAGATGCGCTCGGCCCGCTCGCTGGAGTACGTCCGGGACTTCCACCGCCGCCTCACCCCGTACCGGGGCAGCCAGGTGGCCCGGGCCTTCGAGGAGACGGCCCGCCAGGCGGGCGTGATCTGACGGAACCGGCCGTGCGAGGGCCGGGAGCTCACCAGCTCTCGGCCCGGACCCTCGGCCGCTCGGGGTCGGCGGCCGCCCGCCGCCCGCCCCGCACCCGCTGGGCCACCAGCGGGAACACCAGGACCGACAGCATCCCGGCGCCGACCAGCGCCGCCGCCGTCGAGGAGGGCAGGTGTCCGGCCTCCACCTCGATCGTGGTGATCACCACGACCAGCGGCAGCGCCGTCGACGCGTAGAGCCCGAGCGCGGCACGGTCGCGCCCGCCGAGCCCGGCCGGGGCGAGCAGCCCGGCCGGCAGGCCGCGTACGGCGAGGAACAGCAGCAGGAACACCGGGACGAGCAGCAGGGTGCCGGGGTCGTCCAGCAGCGCGTCCAGGTCGAAGTTCATCCCGCTGACCACGAAGAAGATCGGCACCAGGAAGCCGAAGCCGATGCTCTCCAGCTTGGCCTCGATCACCTCCTCCTCGGCCCGGCGGATGTCGGAGAGCAGCAGCCGGGAGACGATCCCGGCGGTGAAGGCGCCGAGCAGCATGTCCAGGTCGAGCCAGAGCGCGGCCGCGACCATGACGGCCAGCACCAGGATCACCGCCCGGATCGCGAACTGCCCGGAGGTGCGCAGGGTCCGCTCGATCAGCTGGGTGGCCCAGGCCGGGCGCGGCCGGCGGGCGCCGAGCACGGCGACGGCGGTGATCACCGCGAAGGCGCCGAGGATGACCGCGGTCCGGGTGGGCGAGTTGCCGCTGAGCAGCACGGCGATCGCGATGATCGGCCCGAACTCCCCGACCGCACCGGTGGCCATCACCAACGAGCCGAAGGGGGTGGGCAGTTCGCCGGAGTCGCGGAGGATCGGCAGGATCGTGCCAAGCGCGGTGGTGGTGAGCACCAGCCCGGCGAAGGCGCCGTCCCACGGGTCCCGGTTGACCAGGGCGCCGACGCCGAGGGCCAGGACGAGCGAGACCAGCCACGCGGTGCCCGCCCGTTTCAGCGGGCCACCGCGCAGCTTGGCGAAGTCGATCTCGTACCCGGCGAGGAACATCAGTATGGCCAGGCCGAACTGGGACAGCGCGTTCACCAGGTCGTCGACGTGCGCCCAGTCCAGGACGGACGGGCCGATCAGCACGCCGAGCACGATCTCGAACACCACGGTCGGTACGGCGATCCACCGCAGCAGCCGGTCGGCGAGCAGCGGTGCGGCGACGGCTGCGGCGGGGATCAGGATCAGCGCCACCGGCTGGGCGGAGGCGCTCACCGGGCGGCCGGCCGGGCGGCCGAAACCGTTGGAACCATCCGATGAGTGATCAGAACGGTCATGCGAGGCATCCTGGCACGCCGTCGGTCTGTCACCCCGGCAGACCGCTGGCGTGTCCGCGCCCCCGCGGTACCGGCCTCAGGCCGCCGCCTCGGCCTCCCGCGCCCCGGCCGGCAGCCCGAGGTCGCCGAGCACCGCCCGCGCCGCCCGACGCCCGGACACCAGCGCGCCCTGCACGGTGCTGGTGTCCCGGTGGTCCCCGGCGACGTACAGCCCGGCCAGCAGCCGCACCGGGCGGCGGGGGTTGTGCGGCGGCGGCATCGCGGGCAGCGCGTCCGGGACGTGCCGCACGCTGAGGAACTGCCAGTCCGCCGTCGAGGTGCCGTACAGCTCGGCGAGCCGGGAGCGGACGGCCGGTTCCAGCCCGGCCGGACCGCCCGCGTCGAAGGAGCGCCGGCCGAGCACGGTGGTGGCGACCAGCGCCTGCCCGGCCGGGGCGTAGGACGGGTGCAGCTCGCTGAGCACCAGCGAGTGCGAGACCAGCGGCGGGTGTCCGTTCGGCCGGTCGGCGTCCAGCAGCAGCACGGCCTCGGCGAGCGGGGCGCGGTCGGCCGCGTGGAAGAAGGTGGTGACGGGGTGGAAGTCGGGCAGCCGGAGCCCCGGCAGCAGCTCGGCCGCGGAGCGGGCGTCGGTGGCGACCACCACGGCCTGGGCGCCGATGCGCCCGTGCGCGAGGGTCTCCACGCCGTCGGCGCCGATCGAGGTGACCTGCACCCCGGTCCGCACGGTGCCGGCGGGCAGCGCGGCGGCCAGCTGGGCGGGCACGGCCGCGATCCCGTCGGCGGGCAGACAGAGCCGGCCGCGGGCGTACGAGCGCAGCACCAGGTCGGCGATCCGGCTGCTGGTGCCGAGGGCCGGGTCGCCGAGCAGGGCGCTGAGCAGCGGGCGCAGGAAGCCGTCGACGGTGCGCGGGGCGAGGCCGTGGCCGGCCAGTGCGCGGGCGGCGGTGGTCTCCGGGCGGGCCTGCAGCCGGGCGGCGGGGGTGGTGGCGATCCGGCCCAGCCAGCTGCCGAGGCGGGCCTTGTCCAGCGGGCTGCCGAGCGGGGCCCGGAGGGCGGCCTGCCGGGCGGCGGTGAGCTGGGGGTCCCCGGCGCGGTAGCGGCGGCCGGCGCTGTGCACGAGTACGCCGGGCGCGAGCGGGCGCAGGTCCAGGCGGTCGAGGTCGAGCGCCCGGCGCAGCTCCGGGTAGGCGGTGTTGAGCAGGTGGCTGCCGTCGTCGAGGCGGAAGCCGTCGAGCTCGCGGGTGGCCATCCGGCCGCCGATCCGGTCGGTGGTCTCCAGGACCTGGACGGTGAGGCCTTGGCCGGTGAGCGCGCGGGCGGCGGCCAGGCCCGCGAGTCCGGCGCCGACCACGACGACGTCCGGGTCGGACGGGCGGCGGGCGCGGCGGGTGAAGTCGTACGTGGGCACTGGAGTGCTCCCTCCCTGGTCCCGGGGCTCCGGCCGACGCAGGCAGCGGGGTGCCGGGACACGGTCCGTGGAAGGTGATGCCCAGTCAGTGTGAGCATCAGACCGGTGCGGTGGACCGGATGCGGGGGTCGGGAGGGGTCGTGCGGCGCCGGGCGGGGGCGCGGTCACGGACAGTGCGCCGTGGCGGCCGGGTTACCGGGTCGGCGGGCGCGCACGGTCACCGGGGGCGTGCAACGCGCCCGTCGTGTGCTCCCGTGCGCCCCCTCCCGGAGCCCCGTCCGACCCCGCCCGGCATATGCCCCTGGCCAGGGCGAATGCCGTAGCGGGCCTACGCAGAACGAGGGGTCACAGCGCCGCCCGCACCGCCGAGTCCGGATCCGGGTGCGCGAACCGGAAGCCCGCGTCCAAGAGCCGCCGCGGCACCACCCGGTGGCTCCCGACCACCTCGACCGCCAGCTCCCCGAGCACGGCCTTCAACACCGCCTCCGGCACCGGGAACGGCGTCGGCCGCCCGAGCGCCCGCCCGAGCGCCGCGGTCAGCTCGGCGTTGGTGGCCGGCTCCGGCGCGGTGAGGTTGAAGGCGCCGGAGAGGTCCTCCCGGTCGATCAGGAACCGCAGCGCGGCCACCTCGTCGGCCAGCGAGAGGTAGCTCCAGTACTGCCCGCCGCTGCCGAGCCGCCCGCCCAGGCCCAGCTTGAACAGGGGGAACAGCCGCCCGCCCGCGCCGCCCGCGGCGGACAGCACCATGCCGGTGCGCGGGTGGACGACCCGGATCCCGGCCCGCCCGGCGGGCCGTGCGGCCGCCTCCCACTCCACGCACACCTCGGCCAGGAAGTCGTCCCCGGCGGGGGAGTCCTCGTCGATCACCCGGTCGCCGGTCTGCCCGTACCAGCCGACCGCGGAGGCGCTGACCAGCACCCGCGGCGGCTGCGCCAGCTCCGCGAGCGCGACCGCCAGCGTCTCGGTGCCGTACACCCGGCTCTCCCGGATCTCCCGCTTGTAGGAGTCCGTCCAGCGGCGGTCGCCGACCCCGGCGCCGGCCAGGTGCACCGCGGCGTCGACCCCGGCGAGCCCGTCCCGGTCGACCTCGCCGAGCAGCGGGTTCCAGCCGATCGCGGTGCTCCCGTCGGGCTGCGGCCCCGTCCTGGAGCGGTGCCGGACCAGCCGGACCACCTCGTGGCCGTCCGCCAGCAGGGAGCGGACGAGGGCCGAGCCGATCAATCCCGTGGAGCCCGTGACAGCGATGCGCATGGACCCATCCTCGCAGGCCTTATCGCCTGTCACCCTTCGCACGCGCCCCAGTAGCATCACGCGGCATGACCCGCGAAGACGATCTGATCATCCGCCCAGCCCGCCCCGAGGACGAGCGCGGGCTCGCCGAGCTCGACCGCGCCGCCTGGTCCACCCTCTCCGACGTCGCCCCCGAGCCGCCCGTCGGGAAGCGGGTCTTCGACGAGGGCCACACCCCCGACCAGTTCCTGCTCGCCGTCCTGGACGGCCGGATCGTCGGCTACGTCCGCCAGGTCCAGGCGACCCCGCTGGCCGTCAACCGGCACGTCCGGCAGATCCAGGGCCTGGCCGTCGACGGCACGGTGCGCGGCCGGGGCATCGGCCGACGGCTGGTCGAGGCGGCCTGCGAGCACGCCCGGGCCCTCGGCGCCCGCAAGCTGACCCTCCGGGTGCTCGGCTGGAACGCCCCGGCCCGCCGGCTGTACGAGAGCTGCGGCTTCACGGTCGAGGGCACGCTGGCCGAGGAGTTCCTGATCGACGGGCAGTACGTGGACGACGTGTGGATGGCCCGCCGACTGACCGGCTGAGCCGCCCGTACCGTCACCCCGGCCGCCTGACGATCCGTCAGAACAGTTGCGGCGCAGTCGTGACGTACCTGCCTGTCTGGAGCGGCGCGGCGCCGGGTACCGTACGCCCGTGAGCAACTCGACGCCTCCCGGGTGGTACCCGGTCCCGGGTGCGGACGGCACCCCCGGTCACGAGCGCTGGTGGGACGGCAACGCCTGGACCGCCGAGGTCCGGCCGCTCCAGGCCCCCGGCGGACAGCTCGCCGACGCCCCGACCCAGGGCTGGCAGCCCCCCGCCGCGCAGCCGCCGCAGGCCGGCTACGGCTACCCCGCGCAGAGCGGCTCACCCGCCCCCGGCTACGGCTACCCGGCGCAGGACGCGGTCCAGTCGCCCGGCTACGGCTACCCCGGCCAGGGCCCGTACGGCGGCCCGCAGCAGTACCCGGGCCAGCCGGCCCACCCCGGCCAGGAGGCCTACCCGGGCGCCGGCTACGGCTACCCGCCGCCCGCCCCCGCGAAGAACCGGACCGGCGTGATCGTCGGCATCTCGGTCGCGGTGCTGGTCGTCGGCGGGATCATCGCCGGGCTCACGCTCAGCGGCGGCGGGAACACCAAGGCCGACCCGACCCCCAACCCCACGGTCACCGTCACCCAGAGCGACGGCCCCACGCCGAGCCCCACCCCGACCCGGAGCACACCCGCACCCAAGCCCGTCCCGTCGGTCAAGAGCACCGTCCCGGACCCGCAGCACGCGATCACCGTCCCGGTCCTCGACGGCTGGGACGCGGCGACCAACTCCGCGCACTCCACCGTCTACCTCGGCAGCGGCCGCTACTCCTGCGCCGACGGCAACTCCTGCATCCGCGGCCAGTTCTCGATCGAGAAGGACACCGTCCAGGGCGACACCCCCAAGGGGGCCGCCGACGCGGCGATGCCGACCTACGCCGGGACGATCTTCTCCGGGATCACCTCGCACACCGACTCCGGTTCCGGCTACGTCTCCGTCGCCGGTGTGCTCGGCTACGCCACCCGCTGGCACGTCGGCACCTCGGACGGCACCCAGGGCTACGTCCTGCTGGCCGCCGTCCCGGCCAAGGGCGGCGGCTACGTGATCTTCGAGGGCGGCGTGGACGACGACCCGGCCGCGCCGGACCCCGCGGTGCTGGACCAGATCCTCAAGGGCATCAAGCAGGACGGCTCCGCCGGCAGCAGCACCTGATCCGCCGCGACACCCCGCAGGGGGTGTCGGACACGCCCTAATCCCCGTACCGCTCCCAGAGCTTGGGGAAGCGCTTCGCCATCACGTCCGGGTCGTCGAAGTCCAGGAACGCCCCGGACGGCCGTCCCGCCTGCCGCCCGCCCACCTCGGGCAGCGGCAGGCCGGTCAGCTGCTCGTACGCCTCGTCGGCGGCGAAGCCGAGGTCCTCGGCCTCGCCGTCCTCCTCCTCGTCGAACTCGGGCAGCAGGTCCGCCAGGTCGTCCGGTTCGACCAGCCCGCCCTCGAAGACCTCCCGGCCCTGGCCGATCAGCCAGCAGCGGAAGTAGTCGAAGGTGTCCTCCGAGGCGCCGTCCAGCAGCAGGTGGGCCGCCCCCCACAGGTCGTAGCGGTAGGCGCGCTGGAACCGGGCCTCGAACAGCCGACCGAAGTCGATCACGTCGTCGGGGGTCAGCTGGACGAGGCGCTCCACCAGCCGCTCGGCCTGTTCGTCGGGATCGCCGTCGGCGGCCTCCCAGGTGTCGTCGATGATCTGCCAGAAGTCCGTCTCGTCCATCACCGCTCAAGCATCCCTTTTCCGTCGTCTCCACGCATGCCATGACCCGGCGGGAACCGCATCCCGGGAGCGGCGGAGCCCCGCGCCGTCCGGGGACGACACGGGGCTCCGTACGACCGTGCTGCGGTCGCGCTGCCTTACAGGCCGAGCTCGACCTCGAACTCGCCGGCCTCCAGGATCTCCTTGACCGCGACCAGGTAGCGGGCGGCGTCGGCGCCGTCCACCAGGCGGTGGTCGTAGGAGAGCGACAGGTAGGTCATGTCACGGATGCCGATGGCGGTGCCGCCGTCGGCCTCGATGACCACCGGGCGCTTGACGGTGGCACCGATGCCCAGGATGGCGGCCTGGTTCGGCGGCACGATCACGGTGTCGAACAGGGCACCGCGCGAACCGGTGTTGCTGATCGTGAAGGTGGCGCCGGACAGCTCGTCCGGGGTGATCTTGCTGTCGCGGACCTTGGTGGCCAGCTCGGCGGTCTTCTTCGAGATGCCGGCGATGTTGAGGTCGCCCGCACCCTTGATGACCGGGGTCATCAGACCCTTCTCGGAGTCCACCGCGATGCCGATGTTCTCGGTGTCGAAGTAGGTGATGGTGCCCTCGGCGTCGTTGATCCGCGCGTTGACGACCGCGTGGACCTTGAGCGCCTGGGCGGCGGCCTTCACGAAGAACGGCATCGGGGAGAGCTTGACGCCCTCGCGGGCCAGGAAGCCCTCCTTTGCCTTGGCGCGCAGCGACATGATCTTGGTGACGTCCACCTCGACCACGCTGGTCAGCTGGGCCTGCTCGTGCAGGGCCTTCATCATGTTGTCGCCGATGACCTTGCGCATGCGGGTCATCTTGACCGTCTGGCCGCGCAGGGCGGACGGAGCGGAGACGGCCTTCGGCGCAGCGGCGGCCGGAGCGGCGGCGACCGGGGCCGGGGCGGCCTTGGCGGCCTCCGCGGCGGCGATGACGTCCTGCTTGCGGATGCGGCCGCCGACGCCGGTGCCGGCGACGGAGGACAGCGCGACGCCGTGCTCGGCGGCGAGCTTGCGCACCAGCGGGGTGACGTAGGCGTCACCGGCGTCGGCCACCGGGGCGGCCGGAGCGGCGACGGGGGCCGGGGCAGCGACCGGAGCCGGAGCGGCAACGGGAGCCGGGGCGGCGACCGGGGCGACCGGAGCCGGGGCGGCAACCGGGGCCGGGGCGGCGACCGGGGCGACCGGAGCCGGAGCGGCGACCGGGGCCGGGGCAGCGACCGGAGCCGGAGCGGCAACGGGAGCCGGAGCGGCAGCGGCGGCACCCGGGGCACCGATCAGCGCGAGCTGGGCGCCGACCTCGGCGGTCTCGTCCTCGGCGACCAGGATCTTGACGACGACGCCGGCGACCGGCGACGGGATCTCGGTGTCGACCTTGTCGGTGGAGACCTCGAGCAGCGGCTCGTCGACCTCGACCGTCTCACCCTCGGCCTTGAGCCAACGGGTGACGGTGCCCTCGGTGACCGACTCGCCCAGCGCGGGCAGCAGCACCGGGGTGGCGTCGCCGGCCGGAGCGGCCGGAGCAGCCGGAGCGGCAGCCGGAGCAGCCGGGGCCTCGGCGACCGGGGCCGGAGCGGCCACGGGAGCCGGCGCGGCCTCGACCACGGGGGCCGGGGCGGCGGCCGGGGCACCGGTGCCGTCGTCGATGATCGCCAGCTCGGCGCCGACCTCGACGGTCTCGTCCTCGCCGACCTTGATCGAGGAGAGGATGCCGGAAGCCGGGGCCGGGATCTCGGTGTCGACCTTGTCGGTCGAGACCTCGAGCAGCGGCTCGTCGACCTCGACACGCTCACCCTCGGCCTTGAGCCAGCGGGTGACAGTGCCCTCGGAAACGCTCTCGCCCAGCGCGGGCAGTGTTACTGAGACCGCCATGGTTTCAGCGACTCCTATCAAGTCTTGCGTACGGGAAGTACGGGAAGTACCGGAAACGGGGGGTGGTGGGCGCGATCAGTCGTGCGCGTGCAGCGGCTTGCCGGCCAGCGCCAGGTGCGCCTCGCCCAGGGCCTCGGACTGGGTCGGGTGCGCGTGGATCAGCTGCGCGACCTCGGCCGGCAGGGCCTCCCAGTTGTAGATGAGCTGGGCTTCGCCGACCTGCTCGCCCATGCGGGCGCCGACCATGTGGACGCCGACCACGGCGCCGTCCTTGACCTGGACGAGCTTGATCTCGCCGGCGGTCTTCAGGATCTTGCTCTTGCCGTTGCCGGCCAGGTTGTACTTGAGGGTGACGACCTTCTCCTTGCCGTACATCTCGACGGCCTTGGCCTCGGAGATGCCGACGGAGGCGACCTCCGGGTTGGAGTAGGTCACGCGCGGGACGCCGTCGTAGTCGATCGGCACCGGCTTGAGGCCGGCCAGGCGCTCGGCGACCAGGATGCCCTCGGCGAAGCCGACGTGGGCCAGCTGCAGGGTCGGGGCGAGGTCGCCGACGGCGGAGATGGTGGGCACGTTGGTGCGCATGTACTCGTCGACCAGGACGTAGCCGCGGTCCATCGCGACGCCGTTCTCCTCGTAGCCGAGGCCGGCCGAGACCGGGCCGCGGCCGATGGCGACGAGCAGCAGGTCGGCGTCGATCTGCTTGCCGTTCTCGGTGGAGACGCGGACACCGGACTCGGTGTACTCGACGCCCGAGAAGCGGGCCTTGAGCTCGAACTTGATGCCGCGCTTGCGGAAGGCGCGCTCCAGCAGCTTGGAGGAGTTCTCGTCCTCCAGCGGGACGAGGTGCGGCAGCGCCTCGACGATGGTGACCTCGACGCCGAAGGACTTCCAGACCGAGGCGAACTCGACGCCGATGACGCCGCCGCCGAGGATGACGACCGACTTCGGGATCCGGTCGAGCTTGAGGGCGTGGTCCGAGGAGATCACGCGGTTGCCGTCGATCTCCAGGCCCGGGATCGAGCGCGGCACCGAACCGGTGGCGAGGACGATGTGGCGGCCCTCGATGCGCTGGCCGTTCACGTCGACCGAGGTCTGCGAGGAGAGCTTGCCCGCGCCCTGGATGAAGGTGACCTTGCGCGAGGCCACCAGGCCCTGGAGGCCCTTGTACAGGCCGGCGATGACGTCGTCCTTGTACTTGTGGACGCCGTTGATGTCGATGCCCTGGAAGGTGGCCAGCACGCCGAACTCGGCGGCCTCCTTCGTCTCGTCCGCGATCTCGGCCGCGTGCAGCAGGGCCTTGGTCGGGATGCAGCCGCGGTGCAGGCAGGTGCCGCCCAGCTCGCCCTTCTCGACCAGGGCGACGCTCAGACCCAGCTGAGCGGCGCGGAGCGCCGCGGCGTAACCGCCGCTTCCGCCTCCGAGAATGACTACGTCGAAAACGGTGCTGGCGTCGTTCGCCACGTCACGTCCTCCATGCAATGGGGTGGGTCGCCGGGCCGGTCGCGGTCCGGTGGGTCGGAAGCCTTTGTGAGGCGCCCAGTCGTGCCGGAAATACATCTTCGCACTTGTTCGCGGTGGCTGATGTCCGGGTCCACCCCAGGGGTGTCCCACGGAGTGGTCACCGGGGCGGGAACACCCCCGACGGAAGGGCATCATCGCAGCTCAAGGCCTTGTTGACAGCCGCCGGACGGGCGTCTTCCGCCCGCTTCGGTGCCGCCTCTTCCGCAGTGCGGAACAAAGTTTCGCCCGTGGCGAACAGAGGTGCGGTGGGGCGTCCGGGCCTACTCGCAGGTAACCCGTGCGGGAACGCCGACGGGGGCCCGGCGCACGCGCGCCGGGCCCCCGTCGGGGTGGGGATCCGCTCGGATCAGGCCTTGCCGTTGGCCGCGGTCTGCTCCGCGAACCGGACCAGGGTGCGCACCGCGCTCGCGGTGCCGCCCTTCGGGGTGTAGCCGAACGGGGCGCTCTCGTGGAACGCCGGGCCGGCGATGTCCAGGTGCGCCCAGTCGATGCCCTCGGCCACGAACTCCTGGAGGAACAGGCCGGCCACCAGGCCGCCGCCCATCCGCTCGCCCATGTTGGCCAGGTCGGCGATGGTCGAGTCGGTCATGCCCTTCTTGAGCTCGGCCGGCAGCGGCATCGGCCAGGACTGCTCGCCCACCTCGCCCGCGAGGGTGTGCAGGTTGTCGCGCAGCTCGTCGTTGTTGGCCATCACACCGAAGGTGCGGGTGCCCAGGGCCAGCACCATGGCGCCGGTCAGGGTCGCCACGTCGACGATGACGTCCGGGTTCTCCTCGCCGGCCTTGACGATCGCGTCGGCCAGCACCAGGCGGCCCTCGGCGTCCGTGTTCAGCACCTCGACGGTCTTGCCGCCGTACATGCGCAGCACGTCACCCGGGCGGGTGGCGGAGCCGGACGGCATGTTCTCGGCCAGCGCGAGCCAGGCGGTGACGTTGACGGTCAGGCCCAGGCGCTTGGCGGCCACCACGGCGGCGAACACGGCGGCGGCGCCGGCCATGTCGCACTTCATGGTCTCGTTGTGGCCGGCCGGCTTGAGCGAGATGCCGCCCGAGTCGTAGGTGATGCCCTTGCCGATGAAGGCCAGGGTCGCCTTGGCCTTCGGGTGGGTGTAGGCCACCTTCACCAGCCGCGGCGGGTTGGTCGAGCCGTTGCCGACGCCCAGCAGGCCGCCGAAGCCGCCCTTGGTCAGCGCCTTCTCGTCCAGGACCTCGACCTTGAGGCCGTGCTCCTTGCCGGCCGCCTGGGCGATCGCGGCGAAGCTCTTCGGGTTCAGGTCGTTCGGCGCGGTGTTGACCAGGTCGCGGGCGCGGTTCATCTCCTCGCCGATCGCGGTGGCCCGCTCCACGGCGGCCTTGGCGTCCTTGCTGCCCTTGCGGACGGTCAGCAGGACCAGCTCGCCGACCGGCTCCTTGCCGTTGCCGTTGCCCTTGTAGGTGCCGAAGGCGTACGAGCCGAGCAGGCTGCCGAGCGCGACCGCCTCGACCTCCTCCGCGGACTCGGCCGGCAGGGCCAGCGCGGCCTTCTTGACGCCGGCCAGGGCGCGGGCGGCGACACCGGCGGCGCGGCGCAGCGCCTCCAGGCCGTAGCCGTCCTCGGCCGCCTCGCCGAGGCCGACCGCGAGCACGAGCGCGGCCTTGAGGCCGGCGGGGGAGGCGACCTTGACGGTCTCGCCCTCGGCACCGGTCGCGCCCAGGGTGCCGAGGATCTCGGCCAGCTTGCCCTCGAACGCCTCGTTCACGGCCTCGGCACCGGGGGCCAGCACGATCCCCTTGGGGCCCTTCGCGACACCGACCACCAGGGCGTCCGCGCGCAGCGAGGCGGCGGAGGAGGTGCTCACAGACAATGCAGTCACGTAATGCGTCCTGTTCTTTCGCGGTCCACGGCCGGTCGCGGCGTGACTGCCGCACCGGCGCAGCCCGCCGTCGCAGGCCGTCCGCCGGCGGGCCCTGCGGGTCCGGGCCCCCTGGCGCGCGCGCCCGCCGGAGCGGCCGCGCACACCAGAGGCCCCGGCTCCTCGGTGCGCGCCGGGCGGGCAGGACCTGCCACGGTGCAGGGCTGCGGTGCTCCACGCATGGTAGTCCGCATGGTGGGATCACGCGCCGCCCGGTGTCAGCCGAGCAACGCCAGGGCGAACAGCGTCCCGGTGGCGGCGGTCTCGGCCGTCGCGCCGAGCACGTCCCCGGTGATCCCGCCGAACCGGCGCACGCACCGCGTGAGCAGCAGCCGGGCGCAGCCGACGCCGAGCACAACGGCCAGCGGGAGGCGCAGGGCTGACCATCCGTCGAACAGTCCGGGCGCGGCCACGAGGAGCGCGGCGGCCAGCGTCCCGGTGGCGGCCGCCGCAGGCGTTACCGTGCTCGCCACCATCGCCCCCAGCCCGCCCGGGCGCGCGGCCGGCACCGACCGCAGGCAGCCCCAGGCCAGTGCGCAGCGCGCGGCCACCGCCGAGGCGAGCACCGCGAGGGCGCCGCGCGGCGTCGACTGCCCGAACTGCCCGGCCAGGGCGGCGACCTGGGCGAGCAGCACCAGCAGCAGGGTCAGCACGCCGAACGGGCCGATGTCGGACTGCTTCATGATCCGCAGCGCGTCCTCGGCCGGCTTGCCGCTGCCCAGGCCGTCGGCGACGTCCGCCAGGCCGTCCAGGTGCAGCCCCCTGGTCAGCGCGGCGAGCACCCCCATCGCCGTCACCGCGGCGAGCAGTCCGCCCGCCCGCCAGGCCACCAGGGCGCCGGCCCCGGCCGCGATCGCGCCCAGGACCAGGCCGACCACCGGAGCCGCCGTCATCGCCCGGGCCGCCGCGGCCCGGTCCCACCGCTCGACCCGCACCCGCAGCACCGACAGCGTCCCGAACGCGAACCGCAGCCCTTCGCCCCACGTCGCCCGCTCGCCGCCGTCGGCCATCGCTCCCACCCACTCCTCCACCGGACCGGAACCGCACCGGAACCGCACTCGAACCGGACCCGAACCGGACCGAACCGGACCCGCGTCCGGGCCCCGCCGCCGACACAGCAGAATCCCCGCGCCCCGAGGAAGGGACGCGGGGAGCCGCGCGAAGCGGGGGGCCAGGGGGCGGGAGCCGGTCTCGGACGACGCCCGCCGCCGTGACAGCCGCTACAGCCTCCTGAGCAGGTCGGCGGCCGACGGCAGCTTCGGCTGCTCCTTCGGCGCCGAGGGGACGAACGGCCGGGGCGCCTCCTCCGCGAGCGCGTCGCCCGCGGCCTGGAGCAGCGGCAGCGCGAGCACCGCGCCGACGCCCTCGCCCAGGGTGATCCCCTGGTCCTGCAACGGCGTCAGGGTGAGCCGGTCGTACGCCTTCGCCTGGGCGGGCTCGCCGCTGGACTGCCCGGCCCGCCACCACTCCGGCGACCGGAAGGCGATCCGCTGCGCGACCAGCGCACAGGCCGAGGAGACCACGCCGTCCAGCACCACCGGCAGCCGGCGGACGGCGGCCTGGAGCAGGAAGCCGGTGATCGCGGCGAAGTCCGCCCCGCCGGTGGCGCCGAGCAGCGCCAGCTGGTCGCCGAGCACCGGGCGGGCCCGTCGCAGCGCGTCCCGGACGGTGGCGCACTTGACCATCCACACCCGGTCGTCGATGCCCGAGCCGCGTCCGCACACCGCGGCCGCGTCCGTCCCGCACAGCGCGCCGACCAGGACGGCGGCCACCGTGGTGGAGCCGACCCCGAGGTCGCCGAGCAGCACCAGGTCGGTGCCGGTGTCGGCCTCCTCGTCGGCCACGGCCATGCCGGCCCGGAAGGCCCGGACGGTCTCCTCCGGGGTGAGCGCGTCCTCGACGTCGATCCGGCCGGAGCCGCGCCGGATCCGGTGGGCGACCACCTCGTCCGGGAAGTCCGCCGGGTCGGTGTCCACCGCGACGTCGACGACCCGCACGTCGGCGCCGTAGCGCGCGGCCAGCCGGGCCACCGGGGCGCTGCCGTCGAGCACCGCCCGTACCCGGGCCGCGGTGCCGCCGTCGGCGGGCAGCCGGGAGACGCCGAGCGCGGCCACGCCGTGGTCGGCGGCGAACAGCAGCACCTTGGGCGCCGAGACCGGCCGCACCGGGGAGCGCCCCTGTACGGACGACAGCCAGCTGCCCAGCTCCTCCAACTTGCCCAGGCCGCCGCGCGGTCGGCCGGCTTCCTGCCAGCGTTCCTCGGCGGCCCGTCGGGCGCTGTCGTCGGGGCGCTCGACGAGCGAGGAGAACGTATCGAGATCCACGGTCGTGTCCATCGGTCGGAAGGCTACACGGCGGAGGTGTGCGGGCTCGGCTTGACCGTCAGAACCTGTCCCGCGACCACCAGCAGGACCCGCTCGGAGGCGTCCGCCACGGCCATGTTGAGCCGTCCGAGAGTGTCCCGGAACCGGCGGCCGGCGGCGGTCGCCGGGACGACGCCCATGCCGACCTCGTTGCTCACCGCGACGGCCGTCCGCCGGGTTCCGGCCCAGGCCGCGGCCAGTGCCTCGCAGCGGCGTTGCACCGCGGCCTCGCCGCCGGCCGCCCAGGCGTCGTCGTCCCAGGCGTCGCACGCGTCCATCACGGCGGTCAGCCACAGCGCCAGGCAGTCGACCAGCACCGGCGCCGGGTCGTCGGGGTCGGCGAGCACGGCCTCCAGGTCGCAGGTCTCGGCGGTGCGCCAGCTCGCCGGCCGGCGGTCCCGGTGCAGGGCGACCCGCTGGGCCCACTCGGCGTCGCCGTCCCGGGTGCCGCCGGTGGCCACGTACAGGACGTCCGGGTGCTCGGCGAGCAGCTGCTCGGCGCGGGTGGACTTGCCGGAGCGCGCGCCGCCGAGCAGCAGCGTGCGGGGGAGCGGGGGGTGGGTCGCCATGCCGCCCATCCTGCCCGACAGGCATACGGAAGATCGGGCCGGGCAGGCTAACCTGCGCAGCACACAAGGCAGCGTCAGTGGGAGGAGCCGGGCATGGTCTGGACGTGGCGGTACGAGAAGGCGGACGGCAGCGCGGTGGCGTCGACCCTCGGGCAGGAGGAGTTCGCCGGCCAGGGCGACGCGGAGACCTGGATCGGGGAGAGCTGGAAGCAGCTCGCCGAGGAGGGCGTGGACAACGCCGTCCTGCTGGACGACGACCGGGTGATCTACTCGATGAGCCTGCACGAGGGCTGAGCCCGGGCGCTCACTTCGCGCCGATCACGTGCAGCAGCGCCGCGACCTGCCGGTACGGG
Source organism: Kitasatospora sp. NPDC056076 (assembly GCF_042266305.1). Lineage (NCBI taxonomy): Bacteria > Bacillati > Actinomycetota > Actinomycetes > Kitasatosporales > Streptomycetaceae > Kitasatospora > Kitasatospora sp. NPDC056076. The sequence continues at coordinate 8,573 of NZ_JBHJWG010000037.1, read as the reverse complement.
TCGGTGCGGCCGGCCCGGTCCTCGGCCTCCAGCAGCTGGGCCAGCTGCCGCCCGTCCACCGGCGGGGCGGCGTCGTCGGGCGCGTTGTCGGTGAAGACCCGGACGCCGTACCAGTGCCGGACCGGCACCGAGACCTCGGAGAGGGTGACGGTCAGGTCGGCGAGCCGGTCGGCCCGGGCGGCCAGTCCAAGCCGGTTGTAGTACCGGTCGCTCTCGAAGGCGTGCAGGGCGGCCCGCCAGTCCCCGGCGGCGGCGGGCCGCAGCGCGAGCGCGTCGCCGTTGCGCACCAGCAGCGACAGCAGCCCGCCCGGCGCCAGCAGCCGGGCCAGCGAGGCGATCATCGGGTCCGGGTCCGGCAGGTACATCAGGACGCCGTGGCAGAGCACCACGTCGAAGCTGCGCGGGCCGAACCAGCGCCCGCACTGGTGGCCGTCGCCGCTGAGCAGCTGCAGCCGGCCGCGCACCTCGGGCGGTTCCTCGGCGAGCGCCCCCTGGGCGACGCCGAGCGCGACCGGGTCGGAGTCGATCCCGGTGACGTAGTGGCCGGCCCGGGCCAGCCGCAGCGCCTGGGTGCCCTGTCCGCAGCCGATGTCCAGGACCCGCTGGGCGGTGCGGCCGGTGAGCTGCTCGGCGAGCTGCCGGGAGACGAGCTCCTGCCGGACGAAGTTGCGCAGTCCGCCGAGCCGGTCCAGCCAGGCGGCGGTGCCGCCGGCGAAGGAGCCGCTGCGGGAGGGCAGCCGACGCTCCTGGCCGAGCCGGTCGTGGCCGCCGTCCCCCTGTCCGGGCAGTGCGTAGAGGCCGGGCCCCTCCCAGGAAGGCGGGGCCCAGCCGGAGTCCACCGGTTCGGCGGTCAGGGCTTCTCTCCGCGCCGCACCTGCGGCTTGGGCAGGCGCAGCCGGCGCATCTGCAGGGTGCGCATGATGCCGTAGGCGACCACGCCGCGGGTGTTCTGCCCGGCGAAGCGCTCGCCCAGCTGCTTGCGCAGGCCGAGGCCCAGGCGGACGAAGTCCAGGATCACCAGGACGAAGAACAGCAGGAACAGCAGCGTGGACAGCAGCTGCAGCGCGGGCACCTTGACGATGCTCAGCACCAGGATGACCACGGCGGCCGGCAGGAAGAACTCGGCGAGCGACCAGCGGGAGTCCACGTAGTCGCGGGCGAACTTGCGCACCGGCCCCTTGTCGCGGGCCGGCAGGTGGCGCTCGTCGCCGTCGATCAGCGCCTGGCGCTGCTTCTCGCGCTCGCTGCGCATCCGCTCGCGCGCCTGGCGGGAGGCCTCCTTGCGGTCCTTGGGCACCACGACCCGGGTGCGCCGGTTGGCCTCGGCCTCGCTGCGCTTGGGGGTGGGGCGGCCCTTCTTGGCCTGCGGGTGGCGGGCCTGGGGCGTCTCGTCCTCCAGCACGGTGGCGGAGGCGGCGGCATCATCTGAACGGCGTCGGAACACACCCCCAGCGTACGGGGTGCGGCGCCGCGACCACGGGTCCCCTCGGACCCAAACGCGTATCGATCCGTTCGGCCGCGTTCGGACCGGGGTCTCCCCCGCTCTTCCCGTAGGGGATCAATCGGATGGAGTATGGGGAGGATGAGAGGCGGATCCACCCGGGGGATGAGGATCTGCCCCTGGTCGCTGTAGCAGTCTTGTTGCAGGCAGGTGCACTGCGGCGAAGGGCTCGCTGCACATACACTCGTCGTGTCTGGTAACGAGATTTAAGACCGCAGGCCGGAGAAGGGGGCACCCGAGGCCCATGAGCGACGGAATCATGAAGCGTATGGGGCTGATCTTCCGCTCCAAGGCGAACAAAGCCTTGGACCGGGCGGAGGATCCCCGTGAGACGCTCGACTACTCCTACCAGAAGCAGCTCGAACTGCTGCAGAAGGTACGGCGTGGCGTCGCGGACGTCGCGACCTCGCGCAAGCGCCTGGAACTCCAGCTGACCCAGCTCCAGCAGCAGTCGGCGAAGTACGAGGACCAGGGCCGCAAGGCGCTCTCCCTCGGCCGCGAGGACCTCGCTCGCGAGGCGCTGACCCGCAAGGCCAACATGCAGTCCCAGATCACCGATCTGGAGACGCAGTACCAGGCCCTGCAGGCCGAGGAGGAGAAGCTCACGCTCGCCTCCCAGCGGCTCCAGGCCAAGGTGGACGCCTTCCGCACCAAGAAGGAGACCATCAAGGCCACCTACACCGCGGCGCAGGCGCAGACCCGCATCGCCGAGTCCTTCTCCGGGATCTCGGAGGAGATGGGCGACGTCGGCCTGGCCATCCAGCGTGCCGAGGACAAGACGGCGCAGATGCAGGCCCGGGCCGGTGCGATCGACGAACTGCTGGCCTCCGGCGCGCTCGACGACGCCAGCGGTCTCGGCCGCAAGGACGACATCGAGGCCGAGCTGGAGCGGGTGGCCGGCGGTTCCGACGTCGAGCTGGAGCTCGCCCGGATGAAGGCCGAGCTGTCCGGCGGCCCCGCCGCCGGTCCGGCCGCGATCGAGCAGGGCAAGCCGGCCCAGCAGCCGCAGCCGCAGGACGCGCACCCGCAGGACACCCCGCGGATCAACTACAACAAGTGAGCTGGAACCACCCACGAACCAGGAGAAGCGCAGCATGATCATGAGGGTCATGGGTGAGGGGCAGTTCGAGGTGGGCGAGGACCACCTGAACCTGCTCAACCAGCTCGACGACGAGCTGCTCACCGCGGTGGAGTCCGGCGACGAGAACACCTTTCGCCAGGCCTACGGCAAGCTGCTGGACGCCGTGAAGCAGTACGGCACCCGGCTTCCGGACGACTCGCTGAAGCCGTCCGAGCTGATCCTGCCGAGTGCCGAGGCGACCCTCGACGAGGTCCGGTCCCTCCTGCTCTCCGAGGGCGAGGGCGTCATCCCGGGCTTCCCCGAGTACGAGTAGCCGCGCGGCCGCTGCCAGACGAAAGGGCGGGTCCCCTCCAGGTGGAGGGGGCCCGCCCTTTCGCTGCAGCTACTCGCCCGCTCGCCTCCGGGGCGCTCCGACCCGGTGCCGACGGTCGTCGCTCCGAGGCCCCTCGTTCCTCGGGGCCTCCTCGCTCCTCCCTCTCGGCACCGGCGCGCCCCTTCGGCTCGGGGCGGGTGCTCGCCCGCTCGCCTCCGGGGCGCTCGGATCCGGTGCCGACGGTCGTCGCTCCGATGCCCCTCGTTCCTCGGGGCCTCCTCGCTCCTCCCTTTCGACACCGGCGCGCCCCTTCGGCTCGGGGCGGGTGCTCGCCCGCTCGCCGCTACGGCAGGGCCAGCATCCGGTCCAGCGCGGCCTTGGCGTACTTCTCGGTCTCCGGGTCCACCGTGATCACGTTCGGCACCCGGCCCTCGACCAGCGACTCCAGCGCCCAGACCAGGTGCGGCAGGTCGATCCGGTTCATGGTCGAGCAGAAGCAGACCGCGCGGTCCAGGAAGACGACCTCCTTGTCCGGGTGCGCCTTGGCCAGGCGCCGGACCAGGTTCAGCTCGGTGCCGATGGCCCATTTGGAGCCGGGCTCGGCCGCGTCCAGGGCCTTGATGATGTACTCGGTCGAGCCCACCATGTCGGCGGCGTCGACCACCTCGTGCTTGCACTCGGGGTGCACCAGGACGGTCACGCCGGGGATCCGCTCACGGACGTCGTTCACCGAGTCCAGGCTGAACCGGCCGTGCACCGAGCAGTGGCCGCGCCAGAGGATCATCTTGGCGTTGCGCAGCTGCTCGGTGGTCAGGCCGCCGTTGGGCTTGTGCGGGTTGTACAGGACGCAGTCGTCCAGCGACATGCCCAGGTCCCGCACCGCGGTGTTGCGGCCGAGGTGCTGGTCGGGCAGGAAGAGCACCTTCTGGCCCTGTTCGAAGGCCCACTCCAGCGCCCGCTGGGCGTTGGAGGAGGTGCAGATGGTGCCGCCGTGCTTGCCGGTGAAGGCCTTGATGTCGGCGGAGGAGTTCATGTACGAGACCGGGACGGTCGCGTCGGCTATGCCGGCGTCGGTCAGGACGTCCCAGCACTCGGCGACCTGCTCGGCGGTGGCCATGTCGGCCATCGAGCAGCCGGCCGCGAGGTCCGGCAGCACGACCTGCTGGCGGTCGCCGGTGAGGATGTCGGCGGACTCGGCCATGAAGTGCACGCCGCAGAAGACGATGTACTCGGCCTCCGGGCGGGCCGCGGCGTCGCGGGCGAGCTTGAAGGAGTCGCCGGTGACGTCGGCGAACTCGATCACCTCGTCGCGCTGGTAGTGGTGGCCGAGGATGAAGACGCGGTCTCCCAGTGCGGCCTTGGCCGCCCGGGCGCGCTCGACGAGGTTCGGGTCCGAGGCCGGCGGGAGGTCGCCGGGGCACTCGACGCCGCGCTCGCTGTTCGGGTCGGCCTCTCGGCCGAGCAGCAGCAGAGCGAGCGGCGTCGGAGTGGGGTCGACGCCGTGGGTCTCGGTGATGGTGGTGGTCACGGGCGGGTGCCCTTCTGTGCGGCCGAACGAGCGGTGGGGCCTTTTCGTCTATCTGACACTATCTATTCTAACCGGTTAGCGTCAGAGTGACGATGGCCATCCTGTCGATGTGACGAGAACCGCTCGCCGGATCGGATGCTTCCTGCCGTGGCCGAATCGATATTTCGAAGCCCCGGGCACGGCTGGGCCATGAACACGAAGACCTCCCGCGGGCGGCCCGCGATGAAGGGCCTCCGGTCGACGGCGGGCACGGCGATCGACGCCCGCCGGGTGGACCGATGGCCTTCTCCCGGTCATCCGCGCGCGATGAACTCGTTCAGGTCATCCGCCAGAATGGGTGGCGAACCGTTTCGGCAGTGGCGCCGGCGGGTGCGACCGCACCGCCCGCCGCCCGGGACGCTCCCCCCACCCCCACCGCACGACCCGTGGAGCCCCGCACCGATGACCAGCAGCCGAGCGCACGAGGTGATCGGGGCGGACCTGGACGAGACCGACCGGCAGCTCCTCGCCCGCCTCGGCAGCGACGGCCGGGCGTCCTACGCCGAGATCGGTCTCCAGGTGAACCTCTCCGCCACCGCCGTACGCCGCCGGATCGACCGGCTCCGGGCGCGCGGCGTGGTGCGGGGCTTCACCGTGGTGCTCGACCCGGCCGTGCTCGGCTGGCAGACCGAGGCCTTCGTCGAGGTCTACTGCCGCGAGCGGACCGCCCCCGAGGAGATCCTCGCCAGCCTGCGCCAGTTCCCCGAGGTGGTCGCCGCCTGGACGGTCACCGGCGACCCGGACGCCCTGGTGCACCTGCGGGCCGCCGACATGCGCCATCTGGAGGCCGTCATCGAGCGCATCCGGCGCGAGCCCGGCGTGCAGCGCAGCCGCTCCTCGGTGGTCCTCTCCCAGCTGATCGGCTGATCTCCCGGCCCGGCGCCTGGGGTACGCAGGAAATCTGCGCGGACCTGCCCGAAGACGCCCGAAAGCTGCCTGACCAGCCGCGTTCCGACGCGCGGGGAAGCGCTCCCGCTGCCTACGCTGATCACGTCCGGTCAGCGCGGTGAGGCGTCCCGCCGACCGGATCCCCCCGACACCCACAGCCGAGAGGGACAGCCGTGTCCGCAGCACCCGACCGCATGCACCGGCCCGACAACGAACTGGTCGACCTGGTTTTCGACTACATGCGGGAGCGGCTGCAGTACGACCCCGTCCCGCTCGACCACCCCGGTGACGGCGAGCACCTGCGCACCCAGCTGGCCGGCCTGCTCAACCAGGACGGCAACAATCCGGCCGACGTGCTCAAGCTGTACGACCACGAGCTGTCCCGCGCGGTCATCTCCGCCGACAGCCCCCGCTACCTGTCCTTCATCCCGTGCGCCCCGACCAAGGCCGCGCTGCTGTTCGACATGGTCGTCTCCTGCGCCTCGCTGCAGGGCATCTCCTGGCTGGAGGCGGCGGGCGCCATCGCCGCCGAGAACCAGGTGCTGCGCCTGATCGCCGACCGGGCCGGGATGCCCGCCTCGGCCGGCGGCTGCTTCGTCTCCGGCGGCTCCGCGGGCAACCTGTCCGCCCTGGTGGTCGCCCGTGACACCGCCCGCCGCAGGCTCGGCGTCGGTCCGGAGGCCCGGCTGCGGATAGCCGTCGCCGACCAGGTGCACTCCTCGGTCAAGAACACCTTCAACATCATCGGCGTCGAGGCCTTCAAGGTCCCGACCGTGAACCGGCGCTTCACCGGCGAGGCGCTGCGCGCCGCCCTGGCCGCCGACCCGAACCCGGAGACGGTGATCGCCGTCGTCGGCACCGCCGGCACCACCAACGAGGGCATCGTCGACGACCTGGCCGGCCTGGCCGAGGTCGCCCGCGAGCGCGACCTGTGGTTCCACGTGGACGGCGCCTACGGCGGCGCCGGCCTGTTCGCCCCGTCGGTGCGCGAGCGCTACAACGGCATCGAGCACGCCGACTCCTTCGTGGTCGACCCGCACAAGTGGCTGTTCGCCCCCTTCGACTGCGCCGCGCTGATCTACCGCAACCCGCAGCTCGCCCGCGCCGTGCACACCCAGGACGCCTCCTACCTGGACGTCCTGCACACCGACGGCGACGAGTGGAACCCCACCGACTACGCCTACCACCTGACCCGGCGCGCCCGCGGCCTGCCGCTCTGGTTCTCGCTGGCCGTCCACGGCGTCCAGGCGTACACCGACGCCATCGAGACCGGCCTCCAGCTGGCCCGGGACACCGCCCAGCTGATCCGCGACGCCGAGCACCTGGAGCTGCTGTTCGACCCGCAGCTCTCCGCGGTCTGCTTCAAGCGCAAGGGCTGGACCAACGACGACTACTACCGCTGGTCGCAGCAGCTGCTGGCGGACCAGATCGGCTTCGTCACCCCGACCGGCTGGGACGGCGAGACGGTCGCCCGCTTCGCCTTCCTGCACCCGGGCACCACCATGGAGATGGTCCGGGAGATCCTGGACACCATGGCCTGATCCGGGCCCCGTCCTCCCGTTCGTCCGTACGGCCCCACCGGCCCGCCCGGTGGGGCCGTACGCGTCCCCGCCGGGCTACAGGAAGGCCCCGCTGGGCAGGTACGGCGTCGGCGGCCGCATCCCGCGCACCCCGACGAAGCCGCCGGTCTCCGGCGTCAGCCCGACCTCCAGCCCGACGTCCAGCGCCCACTCCTGCTCGGCGGTCAGGTACTCCACCCGGGCCTCGGTCCCGTCCGGCACCCGGGCCAGCGCCTCGCGCAGCAGCCGGGCCGCGATCCGCTTGCTGGTGGCCGCCAGCAGCCGCACCGTGCCGCCGTCCCGGTAGCAGTAGCCGCTGCCGGCCAGCGCGTCGGCGACCAGCAGCTCCTCGAAGTGGCCGAGCATCAGCTCGTGGTCCGGGCCGTGCGCGGACCCGCGCAGCCGCCGGTCCACCGAGTCCAGCAGGTGCAGGTGGGTGGTGTTGCCGCGGTGCACCGGGATGTCGCCGGGGTCGATCAGCCCGTCCCGGTCCACCCGCCCGGTCAGCCGCATCGCCGGGTGCAGGGTGAAGCCGGCCAGCCGGTAGCGGCGGGCCGCCGCGGGGGAGTCGGAGGCGCAGACCATCCCGCGCAGGCAGCCCCGGGCGTGCGCCAGGGCCCGTTCGAACAGCAGCCGCCCGACCCCCCGGTCCCGGGCGGACGGCCGGACGGCGAACAGCGAGGGCATCCACAGGCCCTCGCGGCGCATCGACAGCACCACCCCGACCGCCTGCCCGCCGCTCTCCGCCAGCCAGCAGCCGCCGGGGTCGGTGCGCGCCAGGTGTCTGGTCCGGGCGAGCTGCAGCGGCGTCGGTCGCGGTGGCCGGGCGGGGTCGTCGGACGGTCCGGCGAACGCGGCGAGGGACACCTCCTGGACGACCTCCGCGTCCGCTGCGGTGTCCCTGACCTGGCGAAGGATCATGCCGCCATCCTGGCGTCCGGCGGGCGGCCGTGGGGCCCGTTCGCCCGGATCCGTGACGCGGGCGGTGCCCGCTCCGCCCCGGTTGTGCGAGCATGGGGAGCGTAGAGGCCCGGGTGACGCGCCCGGCCCACGGAGAACCAGCCGTCGAACAGGCCGTAGAAATCCCCCTCCGTCCGGGAAATGAATCCGGGCGGTCGGTGGTTGGCACTGGCGGCAGACCGTCGTCAAGACCGGGAGAAAGCAGATGACCGTCCAGGACGAGACCACCGTCGAGAGTGGCATCCTCCTCACCGATGCCGCCGCGGCCAAGGTCAAGGCCCTGCTGGAGCAGGAAGGCCGCGAGGACCTCGCGCTGCGCGTCGCCGTCCAGCCCGGTGGCTGCTCCGGCCTGCGTTACCAGCTGTTCTTCGACGAGCGCTCGCTCGACGGCGACGTGCTCAAGGACTTCGGTGGGGTCAAGGTCGTCACCGACCGCATGAGCGCCCCGTACCTGGGTGGCGCCACCGTCGACTTCGTCGACACCATCGAGAAGCAGGGCTTCACGATCGACAACCCGAACGCCACCGGCTCCTGCGCCTGCGGCGACTCGTTCAGCTAAGCCTGACAGCGGGTCTCGAACGCGGTAGGGCGGGCCCGGGGTCAAACCCGGGGCCCCAGTCCCGGTTCCACCCGGGCGGGGCCCCGCGCGAGGGCGGGGGGGCCGGCGGGGGGGCCCGGAACCGGGCCCCCGGGGCGGCGGCCCA
>NZ_JBHJWG010000036.1:0-90472 GCF_042266305.1 Kitasatospora sp. NPDC056076 | reverse complement strand
GCGGGCCGCGTCCGGGGCGGGTCAGCCCGTCCCGGCGTCCGCGTGCTTCGCGTTGACGGCCCGGCGCAGGGCGCGCGGGACCGGGCCGGCCGCCGGGGCCAGCTTGTCGATCCGGGCCCGGAACTCGCGCCGGTGGCGCCAGGTCAGGGCCGTACTCAGCCGGGCCGCGTCGACCAGGGCGACCAGCGCCGCGTCCGCCGGGTCGACCCGGCTGAACGGGCCGCTCAGCGCCGAGGTGACGCTCGCCGCCAGCGCCTTGCGCACCCGGGGCTCCGCCAGGGTGACCCGGGCGACCGGGAAGATCCCGAGCACCCGGTGCTCCTCGACCCGGATCCGCCCGGCGGCCGCGAGCCCGTCGCGGACCACCCGCGCCGACCGCCCCCGGCGCCCGATCCAGCTCCACCAGGTGCGCCGCCGCCCCTGGCGGATCTGCTCCAGCAGCGCGGCGGAGAGCGGGTCGAGCCCGCCGGTCGGGCCGTCGACGGCGGCCGGGTGCCGGCCGTCGTCACGGATCAGCCCGCGGCGGAGGAGCTCGGTGAGCGCCGCCGCCCGCAGGGCCAGGTCCAGGTCGGTCGTGCGGGTGAGCCGCCCGCGCTCGGGGTCGTAGGCGAGCAGGTAGAGCTTCTCGGGCAGATTGACGGGAAGGTCCATCTCGGTCTCCGAAGGATCAGGGACGATCTGCGGAGCGCCCGGCCGCTGCGGTCAGTCCTCGGCGGGACCGCCGTCCTCCGGGCTCTCCTTGGGCGGTCGGCCGCGCCGGGGAAGCCGGGCCGCGCCGCTGGGCATCCGGCCGGCCTCGCCGAGGGCGCGGCGGAGCACGACCTCGATCTGGGCGTTGGTGCTGCGCAGTTCGTCCGCGGCCCACCTCGCCAGTGCGTCGTGAACCGAAGGATCCAGTCGCAACAGGAGCTTCTTCCGTTCCGTCGCCAACGCCGCGCCCTTACTGGTAGAGGGAGCCCGTGTTCACGACGGGCTGGGTGCCCCGGTCCCCGCAGAGCACCACCAGGAGGTTGCTCACCATGGCGGCCTTGCGCTCCTCGTCCAACTCCACCACGTCCCGCTCGGCGAGCCGGTCCAAGGCCTCCTCGACCATACCGACGGCGCCCTCGACGATCAGCCGCCGGGCGGCCACCACGGCCCCGGCCTGCTGCCGCTGGAGCATCACCTGGGCGACCTCGGGCGCGTAGGCGAGCCGGGTGATCCGGGACTCGACGACCCGCACACCGGCCGAGGCGACCCGGGCGGCGATCTCGGCGGACAGCTTGCGGGCGATCTCCTCCGCGCCGTCGCGCAGCGACAACTGCCCCTCGTGGTGGGCGTCGTACGGGTAGCTGGTGGCGATGTGCCGGACGGCCGTCTCGGTCTGGATGGCGACGAAGTCGACGTAGTCGTCCACCTCGAACACCGCCATCGCGGAGTCCTCGACCTGCCAGACCACCACGGCGGCGATCTCGATCGGGTTGCCGTCCGCGTCGTTGACCTTGGCGGTCTCGGTCTCGTGGTTGCGGATCCGCAGCGAGATGTGCCGGCGGCTGGTGAAGGGGTTCAGCCAGCTGATCCCCTCGGCCCGGATCGTCCCCCGGTAGGTGCCGAGCAGCTGGACCACCCGGGCCGAGCCGGGCGAGACGACCGTCAGCCCGCAGAGCAGGACCAGCGAGCCGAGCAGCACCAGTGGTCCGAGGACCACCAGCGGAACGCCCAGGCCCTTGTCGCCACCGGCGAGTTGGACCCCGCCGGTGATCAGACCGGCGAGCCCGGCGAGCAAGCCCAGCAGGGCGCCGCCGAGCACCGGCAGCCCCGGTGCCCCGGTGATGACCCGCTCGGTGACCCTCGGGGCCGGGAGGTCGAGGACGGGGCCGTCCTCGACGGAGACGTGCGGTGCGGTCATGGGACCGACTCCCCCTTGTGCGATGTGCGCCGCGCGGACGTCCGCTGCAGCTGTCAAAGTGATATCACTTTTTCGGGGCACCGCACCAGGGGTGAACGCGGTCCGACGCCGCCGGGCGCCGCAGAGCCGCCGGCCGTCGTATCCCGGGGGTCCGCCTCGCACTCCGGCGGATCACCCGAAGTGATGCTCCGGTACGCGCAGTTGAGGACCCGACGCCCATGGATCGGCCACTGCGTGCACGGCCGCGCGGCAGGCGGGATGTACCGGTCCCGCGCGACCCGGAAGGCCACGGGCCCGATCGGCCCCCGGGTCCCCAGGGAGGGTGAACCTCGGCGTGTAATCGCCACGGAGGATGTTTGCGCGCGTACAGTCTGTTCTCGCCGCGCCTGGAGCCCCGTCGGCCGACGGGCCGCACGGGGGTGGGAGAAGTGGGGCGGGTGGGACTCGAACCCACGACCAAGGGATTATGAGTCCCCTGCTCTAACCGGCTGAGCTACCGCCCCGGTTCGCCGCGCGTGCCGGTCGTCGGCCACGGCAGCAGCAGACGGCCCCGCGAGGCCGTCCCGGGCAGCATAGCCGGTCGATCACCCGTGGTGCGCGCCGGGGGCGCAGCTGGGTGCGGGAGGGCGCGCGCCCGCCCCGGTGGCGGGCTCCGGGTGGCGACGGAGGGCCCGGACAGGGCAGCCTGGGCTGATGACGATGCGTGGGGCGGGAGCTGCGGCCGGAGGACTGGTGCTGGCCTTCGCGCTGGCGGGGTGCACCACCGCGGCGCGGCCCGGCACCGTCGCCCCGACGGTCACCTCGGCACCGCCCGGTGCCGCCGACGCCCACGGCTGGAACAAGCAGCGCTTCAAGGGGGCGATCGGCAAGCACACCGGGGTCACCCGCACCGCCAAGCCCACCGTGCTCAACGGCCTGGTCGGCGCGGTGTTCACGCGCAACGCGGACGGGGACCACTTCTGCACCGCCAGTGTGGTCGACAGCGCCGGGCTCAACCTGATCGTCACCGCCGCCCACTGCGTCTGGGACCCGAGGATCGGCCGGCGCAGCGACCTGGTCTTCGTCCCCGGCTACCGCAACGGCGACACCCCGAGCGGGGTCTGGCCGCTGCTGGCGGTCAGCGTGGACGACGGCTGGAAGGACCACGCCGACCCGGACATGGACGTCGCCTTCGCCGTCGTCCAGGCGCAGAACGGCCAGCAGGTGCAGCAGGTGCTCGGTGCCAACAAACTGGGCGTCAACCGCGGCTACCAGGTCCCGGTGCGGGTGACCGGCTACCCGGGCAGCAGCGACGTCCCGATCACCTGCTCCAACACCACCACCGAACAGAGCGCCACCCAGCTGCGGATCGACTGCCCGGACTACACCGGCGGCACCAGCGGCAGTCCCTGGGTCACCGACTTCGACCCGTCCACCAGGACCGGCACCGTGGTCGGCGTGATCGGCGGCTACCAGGAGGGCGGGAACAGCCCGGACACCTCGTACAGCAGCTACTTCGGCGACCGGGTCCAGGCGCTCTACGACCGGGCCACCGGCTGACCGGGCCGGCCCCGGACCGATTCGAACACCCGGCAGTGGCGCCGCCGGGCACGGCCTGGTAGATCTTCCTCTCGAACGGCGGAACGCACGGCCCGGATGCCCGCCCCGAGGAACGAGACGGAGCCCCGATGGCCCCCCGCCCGGTGCCGCCCGCGCGCGCGGCCGGAGCGACCGCGCTGGCCGCCCTGCTGCTGACCGCCGGCACCGCGTGCGGCAGCGGGCCGGACGCGGCGCCGAACGCCGAGGTCGCCCAGCAGAGCGCGGCCCGCGACCGGATCGGCACGCTGTCCGTCCACAGCGCCCAGGGCCCCCGGTCCTGCACGGCGAGCGTGGTGCGCAGCCCCGCGCGCAACCTGCTGGTCACCGCCGCGCACTGCGTGCAGAACCAGCGGGTCGGCCTGCTGGACGGCCTGGTGTTCACCCCCGGCTACCGCAACGGGTACTCCCCGTACGGGAGTTGGCAGGTGCAGTCGATCACCGTCGATCCCCGCTGGGCCTCCGACGACGACCCGGACTACGACGTGGCATTCGTCACCGTCCGCCCGACCGACGGCCGGCAGGTCGAGGAGGCGGTCGGCGGCAACCCGCTCGGCACCGGCCGGGGCGTCGGACTGGCGGTCTCGGTGACCGGCTACCCGAACGAGAGCGACGAACCGATCACCTGCGCGGTCCGGACCAGCTCGCAGAGCGCCACCCAGGAACGCTTCGACTGCGGCGGCTACACCGACGGCACCAGCGGCAGCCCCTGGGTGACCGGCGACGGCACGGTGGTCGGCGTGATCGGCGGCTACCAGGAGGGCGGGGACACCCCGGGCACCTCGTACAGCGTGGCCTTCGACCGGCGGATCGCCGACCTGTACCGGCGGGCGACCACCTGATCCCCGCGATGCCCGCCCCGGCCCGCCCGCGGCGCCGGGGCGGGCACGGCGGGGTGACGCACGCGACACCGGGGCGGACAACACGAAGGCCCCCCGGTCGTCCGAGGGGCCTTCGCTCTGAGCAGTCACCGGGCGGACCCGGTGCAGCTCCCGCAATTGGACTCGAACCAATAACCTGCCGATTAACAGTCGGCTGCTCTGCCAATTGAGCTATGCGGGATCGCGGTACTCAACTTCCGTACCACGGGCGGGAATCGGGCTCCGAGGAGCACTACTCCCGAGCTCCCCCAATTGGACTCGAACCAATAACCTGCCGATTAACAGTCGGCTGCTCTGCCAATTGAGCTATGGGGGATCGGCTTCCGCTTCGGCTCCCGTGACCCGGGCTCCTCGGCGCTCGCTGCGGGACATACATTAGCGCACTCGGGGGGGTGGTCCGCCAATCGTTTCCCCGGCCGCCCCGAACCTCCGGTCCGGCGTGCCCCGCGCGCGCCCCCGACGGCACCCGGGGATGCTGGGGGCGCGGACGGTTCGCCGTCCCGGGCAACGGGTAGGGCAATGCGGCAGAAGGCCGCCAGGAGAGGGTGGGTCCGATCATGTGGAAGCTGTCGTTGGCCGCGGGCTTCGCGGCCGGCTACGTCCTCGGCTCGCGGGCCGGGCGCCGGCGCTACGAACAGATCACCGAGGTCACCCGGCGGATCGCCCGGAACCCGACCGTGCAGGGGGCCACCGACCGGGCGCGGCAGCAGGCCGGGGCGGTGGCCGGGAAGGCGGCCGGTGCCGTCGCGGACCGGGTCGGGGACAGGCTGCCGAACGCCGTCACCGACCGGGTGCCGTACTTCACCCGCTCCCGGGCGGAGGACGACGGCTGGGGCACCGTCCGCCCGTGACCGGGCGGTAGCCACCGTCCGTGACGGGGCGGTGATCCCCCGGCAAAGGAGATCCCAACGCCCGGTCCCGAACCGGCAACGGCTCACCCGGCCCGGACGCGTCCCGGGCCGGGCTGAGGCATGATCTCGACATGGCCATCGTCGCGGGGATAGACAGCTCGACCAGCCGCACCAGGATCGTCGCGTGCGACGCCGACACCGGCACCGTCCTGCGCTCCGGCAAGGCGCCCCACCCCGTCCCCGAGGACCAGGACCTGCGCCCCGGCGAGGCCGACCCGCAGGTCTGGCTGCACTCCCTCGGCGACGCCGCGGCCGGCGGCCTGCTGGAGGGCGTCCGGGCGATCGGCGTCAGCGCCCAGCAGCACGGCATGATCGGCCTGGACGCGGGCGGGGTGCAGGTGCGGCCCGCGATCCTGTGGAACGACCCGCGCTCCAGCGGCGCCGCCGCCAAGCTGCTGGACGCCCTCGGCGGCCCGGCCGCCTGGACCGCCGCGATCGGCGCCGTCCCCGGCCCCACGTACACCATCGCCAAGCTGCGCTGGCTGGCCGAGTTCGAGCCGGCCAACGCCCGCCGGGTCGCCGAGGTGCTGCTGCCGCACGACTGGCTGGTCTGGCAGCTGCTCGGCCACCCCAAGCGCCGCACCACCGACCGCGGCGACGCCTCCGGCACCGGCTACTGGTCCCCGATCACCGGCGAGTACCGGCAGGACCTGGTCGAGCTGGCGCTCGGCCACGAACTCCGGCTGCCCGACGTGCTCGGCCCCGCCGAACCCGCCGGGCACACCCCCGAGGGCCTGCTGATCTCGGCCGGCACCGGCGACAACATGGCCGCCGCCCTCGGCCTGGGCCTCGGCCCGGGCGACGCGGTGGTCTCGCTCGGCAGCGCCGGGACGATCTTCGCGGTGCACGAGGAGGCCGTGGTGGACGCCACCGGCCTGGTCTCCTCCTTCGCCGACGCGAGCGGCCGCCACCTGCCGATGGTCGCCACCCTCAACGCCGCCCAGGTGCTGCGCTCCACCGCCGCCGTGCTCGGCCGGGACCTGGAGGGGCTGAGCGACCTCGCCCTGCACTCCTCCCCAGGCGCCTACGGCCTGGTGCTGCTGCCCTACCTGGACGGCGAGCGCACCCCCGCGCTGCCGCACGCCGCCGGCACCCTGACCGGCCTGCGGGCCGAGGCGATGACCCCTCAGCACCTGGCCCGGGCCGCCGTCGAGGGCATGCTGTGCAACACCGCCGACGCCCTGGACGTGCTGCGCGCCCTGGGCGTCGGCATCAAGCGGGTGTTCCTGCTCGGCGCGGCCGGCCGGCTGCCCGCCGTCCGGCACATCGCCCCGATGCTGTTCGGCGTCCCGGTCGTGGTGCCCCCGCCGGGCGCGCACGCCGCCCGCGGCGCCGCCCGGCAGGCCGCCTGGGCGCTGGCCGGCACCTCCGAGCCGCCGGAGTGGGCGCTGCCGGACGCCGAGACGGTCGAGCCCGAGGGCGAACAGGACCTGGCGATCGGGTCGGCGGTGCGCCAGCAGTACCGCGCCGCCCGGGACCAGATCCACCCGGAGGCCGCCGCCGGCCCCTCGGCCTGAGCCCTGCCGTCCGGGCCGACCCCGACCGGCCGGAGTCCGCCGGTGAGGATGCGTCACCCGGCGCCCGGTGGCAGCGTGGGTCGGGACACGGCAACCGAGGCGAAGGGCGACAGCCACCCATGGCCCTGCACAAGGGGACCGGCGACGACCGCCGGCTGAGCGTCAGTCCGTTCCTCGGCATCACCGACCCGCTGGGCGCGATGGAACTCGCCCCGCCGGTGCACCGGCTCGGCGAGGGCCCGGTCGCGGCCGACACCGCGTACCAGCTGATCCACGACGAGCTGATGCTGGACGGCAGCGCCAAGCTCAACCTGGCGACCTTCGTCACCACCTCGATGGAGGTGCAGGCGACCCGGCTGATGACCGAGTGCCTGGACAAGAACATGATCGACAAGGACGAGTACCCGCAGACCGCCGAACTGGAGCGGCGCTGCGTGGCCATCCTCGCCGACCTCTGGCACGCCCCCGACCCGGACGCCGCGGTCGGCTGCTCCACCACCGGCTCCAGCGAGGCCTGCATGCTGGCCGGCATGGCGCTCAAGCGCCGCTGGATGCGCCGCAACCCCGAGCGCTACGCGGCCGGGGCCCGGCCCAACCTCGTGATGGGCGTCAACGTCCAGGTGTGCTGGGAGAAGTTCTGCACCTTCTGGGAGATCGAGGCCCGCACCGCACCGATGGAGGGCGAGCGCTTCCACCTCGGCCCCGAGCAGGCCGTCGCGCTGTGCGACGAGAACACCATCGGCGTGGTCGGCGTCCTCGGCTCGACCTTCGACGGCTCGTACGAGCCGGTCGCGGAGATCTGCGCGGCCCTGGACGAGCTCCAGGCGCGCACCGGCCTGGACGTCCCGGTGCACGTGGACGGCGCCTCCGGCGGCATGGTGGCGCCCTTCCTCGACCCGGAGCTGGTCTGGGACTTCCGGCTCCCCCGGGTGCAGTCGATCAACACCTCCGGCCACAAGTACGGCCTGGTCTACCCCGGCGTCGGCTGGGCGCTGTGGCGGGACAAGGAGGCCCTGCCCGAGGAACTGGTCTTCCGGGTCAACTACCTGGGCGGCGAGATGCCGACCTTCGCGCTCAACTTCTCCCGGCCCGGCGCGCAGGTCGCGGCGCAGTACTACGTCTTCCTGCGGCTCGGCCGGGCCGGTTTCCGGGCGGTCCAGGGCGCCTGCCGGGAGGTCGCCGGCTACCTGGCCGGGGAGATCGGGAAGCTCGGCTGCTTCCGGCTGCTGACCCGCGGCGACCAGGTCCCGGTGTTCGCCTTCACCACCACCGAGGACGTCACCTTCGACGTCTTCGACGTCTCACGGCGGCTGCGCGAGCGCGGCTGGCAGGTCCCCGCGTACACCTTCCCGGCGAACCGGCAGGACCTGTCGGTGCTCCGGGTGGTCTGTCGCAACGGCTTCTCCCGGGACCTCGCCGACCTGCTGCTGGCCGACCTCAACCGGCTGCTGCCGGAGCTGCGCCGCCAGCCCGTCCCGCTGCAGGACCTGGGCGTGCCGGTCCGCGAGGGCTTCCACCACTGAAGGCGTTTCCGGGGCGGCTCAGCGCCCCGGAAACGCCGCGGTGGGAGGGCGCAGGGGAAGCGCCCTCCCACCGGGTGGTCCCGGTCGGTCGGGGCAGCCTCCCCCCGTGAGGCTGCCACGACCGGTGGGGGATCCGGGACTCCGTATCGGGCCGACCACGGCCGACCGGCCGGGGCCCGAACGAAACGGCCGGGGCGGTGGAACGCACCGGCAGGGAGAACTCTGCACGACGAACACATGACTGTTCGATGGTTCCGGGGGGTTGTGAGACACTTCCGTCCGTCTCAACGCCATGACCTGGAGTTTGGGACACCGGGCCGCTGAGGTTGGAGAACGAGGAGACGCCGAACGGCCGGACCGGGCGCGCACCTCCCGCCCCGTCGCACCGTCGTCCCGTCCCGCGACTCATGGAGGACCGCGTTGGCTTCCGTCTGGAAGGACCTGCCCGAGGAGCTGTCCGAGCCCGCCCGCCTGCTGGCCGAGGAGCTCCGCAAGCTCAAGGACGACGCCGGACTGTCACTGTCCGAGCTCGCCACCCGGACCCACTACAGCCGGGCCTCCTGGGAGCGCTGGCTGAACGGCAAGCGGGTGGTCACCGAGCAGGCGCTGGAGGCGCTGATCAGGGCGGTCGACTGCGACCCGGTGGTGCTGCGCCGGCTCCGGCAGCGGGCGGCCGACCCCGTGGCCCAGGAGGCCGTGGCCCAGGAAGCCGTGACCCAGGAAGCCGTGGCCCCGAAGACCGAGGACCCGGGCGGGGAGCCCGGGGACCGGAGCGCGGAGCCGGCGCTGACCGACGACGGGTCGGCCCCCGGGACCGACCCGTCCGAACCGGCCGCCGAGCCCGCCGAAACCGCCGAGCCCAGCGACGACCCGACCGCCGGACCGGTCGCCGGAGCCGCCGACGGGCCCGCCGCCGAGACCACCGACGAACCCGCCGACGAACCCGCCGACGCCTGGTGGCGCCGTCCCGCGGCCCTGGCCGCCGGTGCGGCCGTGCTGGCACTGCTGCTGGTGCTGGCCGGACTGCACCTCAGCCGGCACGACGACCAGGCCTCGGCCGCCGACGGTCCGGCCCCGAGCACCTCGGCCACCGGCAGGACCGCCCCGACCACGGCGGCCGTGGCGGGCGCCCCCGACTGCCGGGCCCTCGGCTGCGCCCACAAGGACCCCAAGACCACCGGCTGCGGCAGGGACGCGCGCACGCTGCAGACCCAGGTCATCGGCAAGGTCGTCGTCTACCTCCGCTACAGCCAGACCTGCCAGGCCGCCTGGGCGGCGATCTCCGAGGGCGAGCCCAAGGACTTCGCGGTGATCACCGACACCACCGGGGACAGCGAGACCGCGATGATCCACTGGGGCTACGACAACTACTCGCCGATGCTGAACGCGGCCGACCCCTCGATCGGCTTCCAGGTCTGCGGCACCCAGCCGGCCGGGCACGACTGCACCGGGACCGTCACCGACCTGGCCAGGGTGGTGGCCTCCACCCCGATCCCGATCGGCCCCGCCTCGCCGCCCCCGGGCGCCGGGGCCACGCCGAGCGACTCGGCCTCGGCACCGGCTTCGGCCGACCCGGCGCAGGGCGCGACCCAGGCACCGTCGGCCGAGCAGGTCTCGCCGAGCCCGGCCGCGTCCCCGCCCGGTCAGTCGAGGTAGCCGCGCAGCTGCTCGGCGAAGGCGTGGTCACGGAGCTTGACCAACGTCTTGGACTCGATCTGCCGGATCCGCTCCCGCGTCACGCCGAACACCGAGCCGATCTCCTCCAGCGTGCGCGGGCGGCCGTCGTCCAGGCCGTAGCGGAGCTGGACGACCTGGCGTTCCCGTTCGCCCAGGGTCGCCAGCACGGCGTCCAGGTGCTGGCGCAGCAGCAGGAAGGTCGCCGACTCGGCGGGTGAGGCGGCGTCGGCGTCCTCGATCAGGTCACCGAGCGCGACGTCGTCCTCCTCCCCGACCGGGGTGTGCAGCGAGATCGGCTCCTGGGCCAGCCGGAGCAGCTCGCGGACCCGCACCTCGGTGAGCTCCAGGGCGGTGCCGATGTCGGCCGGGCTGGGCTCCAGACCGCGCTCCTGCAGCAGCGCGCGCTGCACCCGGACCACCCGGTTGATCAGCTCCACCACGTGCACCGGCACCCGGATCGTCCGGGCCTGGTCCGCCAGCGCCCGGCTCATCGCCTGCCGGATCCACCAGGTCGCGTACGTCGAGAACTTGTAGCCGCGGGCGTAGTCGAACTTCTCCACCGCCCGGATCAGGCCCAGGTTGCCCTCCTGGACCAGGTCCAGCAGGGTCAGCCCGCGGCCGACGTAGCGCTTGGCGACGGACACCACCAGGCGCAGGTTCGCCTCGATCAGGCGGCGCTTGGCGATCCGGCCGAGGACCACCAGGGAGTCCAGTTCGCCGGCCAGCGGGTCGGGCGGCGGCGGGTCCGCGTTCAGCTGCTCCTCGGCGAACAGTCCGGCCTCGATCCGGCGGGCCAGTTCGACCTCCTCGACGGCGGTGAGGAGCCGGATCCGGCCGATCTCGCGCAGGTACTGGCGCAGCAGGTCGGCGGCCGGACCGCCGCCCTCGGAGCGCTCGGCGGGGCCCTCGTCGTCGAGGTCCGGCTCGGCCGCCGCCTCCGGGCTGTCGGGGTGGCCCTCCGGCCGCTCCTGGGCGGGGACCCGTGGGCCCGGGGGCGCGGCCCCGGCCCGGCCGTGGTCGGTCTCCTGCTCCCCGGTCGGCGGCCCGGTGGGCCCGGCCCGTCCGGTCGGTTCGGTCGGTTCGGCTCGTCCGGTGGGCTCGGCCCGTCCGGTCGGCTCGGCTCGTCTGGTGGCGGTGGTCGCTGCGGCAAGGCCTCGGTCCACGGGCATCCCTCGGGGCGGGCGCGACTCTGGCGGACCCGCGCTGTACGGAGGTGGGACGCCCTCCAGTGTGGGGTACGCCACGCTCCGTGGCCGAGACTCGTGCGCCGACTTTCTGTGCGGGACTTCCCGGGGCCGTTCTCGCCGGAGAACCCGCTACAACGCCCCGGCGCCCCGGCTCTTGAGCTGGTCGCCGTACTGCTGGAGCTGCCACAGCTCGGTCTGCACCGCGTGCAGCTGCTCGGCGTCCGCCCGGTGGCCCAGCCGCTGGAGGTAGCCGCGGACCTCGGCGATCCGCCGGTCGACGGCCAGCAGGCGCAGCTTGACCAGGAACTCCCCCGCGTAGATCGCGTCCGCCTTGCGCAGCGAGCGCACCGGTTCGACGGTCAGCTCGGTCACCAGCGAGCGCACCTGGTCGTCCGGGGAGGCCTCGCGCACCGCGCCGGTGAAGTCGGGCGCGGCCGCCCCGTACCCGGTGCCGCCGGCCTTGGCGATGGCCTGCCGGACGGCGGTGTACGGCGGGGTCGGGAACTCGTCCTCGCCGTACTGGTCGAAGGCCGGGCTGACCAGCTCCGGGTGCTGGAGCGCCAGCTTGAGCAGCTCCCGCTCGACGAACTGGGCCGGGTCCCGCGGGTTGAGCCGGAACGCGGGCCTGGCCGGGCCCGGCACCGCGACGGGCTGCTCGGTGCGGCGCTGCTGGCCGTTGGCGCGGGGGTTCTGCTGCTTCTCCCGCTCCCAGCGGGCCAGCTGGGAGATCCGGCGGACCACGAACTGCTCGTCGCCCGGGTTCACCCCGACCATGCCGGCCAGCCGGATCGCGTAGCCATGCCGGATCGACGGGTCCTTGATCTTCGCGACGATCAGGGCGGCCTCCTCCATCGCGGCGGCTTGCCCCTCAGGGGTCTCGACCCGGTGCTTGGCGACCGCCGTGTTCAGCGCGAACTCGAACAGCGGGACGGGGTGGTCGATCAGCTGCCGGACCGCCTCGTCGCCCTGGGCCAGCCGCAGGTCGCAGGGGTCCATGCCGCCCGGGCTGACCGCGATGGAGGTCTTGGCGGCGAACTTCTGGTCGTCCTCGAAGGCGCGCAGCGCGGCCTTCTGGCCGGCCGCGTCGCCGTCGAAGGTGAAGACCGTCTCGCCGCGGTACTGGGAGGTGTCCATCAGCAGCCGACGGATGATCTTGATGTGGTCCTCGGCGAACGCCGTGCCGCAGGTCGCCACCGCCGAGGTGACCCCGGCCAGGTGGCAGGCCATCACGTCGGTGTAGCCCTCGACCACCACCGCGCGGCCCGACTTGGCGATCTCCTTCTTCGCCAGGTCGATGCCGTACAGCACGTGGGACTTCTTGTAGATCGGCGTCTCGGGGGTGTTCAGGTACTTCGGACCGTTGTCGTCCTCGCGCAGCCGGCGGGCGCCGAACCCGACCACCTCGCCCGCGATGTCCCGGATCGGCCACACCAGCCGGCCCCGGAAGCGGTCGATCAGACCGCCGCGCTGCCCCTGCGAGGCCAGGCCGCCCTGGAGGATCTCCTTGTCGCTGAACCCCTTGCCGCGCAGGTAGCGGACCAGGTGCTCCCACCCCGCCGGGGCGTAGCCCACCCCGAAGGTCTTCGCGGCCTCCTCGTCGAAGCCGCGCTCGGCCAGGAAGCGGCGGCCGATCTCCGCCTCCGCCGAGGCCAGCTGCTCCTGGTACCAGGCGGAGGCCACCTTGTGCGCCTCGACCAGCCGGGTCCGCTCGCCCTGCTGGTGGCGGGGGCTGTAGCCGCCCTCCTCGTAGCGCAGCGTGATGCCGGCCTGGGCCGCCATCCGCTCGACGGCCTCGGCGAAGGTGAAGTGCTCGATCTTCATCAGGAAGGCGATGGTGTCGCCGTTCTCCTGGCAGCCGAAGCAGTGGAAGACGCCCTTGGCGGGGTTGACGTAGAAGGAGGCGGACTTCTCGTCGTGGAAGGGGCAGACGCCCTTGTACTCGCCACCGCCACCGTTGGTCAGCTGTACGTAGTCGCCGGCCACCGCGTCGATCGGCAGTGCGCTGCGCACCGCTTGTACGTCTTCGTCCCTGATCCGCCCGGCCACCCCGGAAGTCTACTGGGGCGGCCGGGGTTTCGAGCCGGGGCTACGGCCCGGGTTCCGGCCGGGGCCGCGGCCCGGGTCCGGGCCCGGGCCGCACCGGGCGGGCGTGACGTGGGCCTGACGTGGGCGTCAGGTCCAGGAGGCCCCGACCAGCCTGCCGTGCAGGGCCAGCGCCGAGGCGTCCGTGAGGGTGGCGATCTGGTCGATCACGGTGCGCAGGGCGGCGCGGTCGTCCTCGGCCTCGTGGTACATCGCGGTGAAGACCGGGTCCAGCCCCTCCGGGGCGCGCTGGTTCAGCACGTACGCCAGCTCGGCGATCACGATCCGCTGGCGGGCCCGCAGCTGGGCCTGCTCGTCGCGCATCATCACGTAGAGGACGGCGACGGCCTTGAGCACCGCGACCTCCAGCCGGACCTCCCGCGGCACCACCAGCTCGGCGGTGTAGCGGGTCAGCCGGCCAGGGCCGTAGCGGGCCCGGGTGGCCTGCTCGGCGGCCAGGCAGAAGCGGCCGATCAGCTGGCTGGTGAGGTCCTTGAGCCCGGCCCGGGCACGCGCGGTGCCGTCGTAGCCCTGCGGCCAGAAGTCCTGGGCCAGCAGCCGGTCCAGGGCGGCGGAGAGCTCCTCCGGCTCGGCGTCCGGGGCGTAGCGCTCGGCGACCTTGAACAGGTCGGCCCGCTCGCCGGGGGCGCGCAGCGCGGCCGGGTCGATGTGGCCGGCCTGGAGGCCGTCCTCGACATCGTGGGTGGAGTAGGCGACGTCGTCGGACCAGTCCATGACGGTGGCCTCGAAGCACTTGCGCCCGGCCGGGGAGCCGGCCCGCAGCCAGCGGAAGACCGGCAGGTCGTCGGCGTAGACGCCGTACTTGGGCGAGGCCGGGTCGGTCGGGTGGGCGCCCTTGGTCCACGGGTACTTGGTGGCCGCGTCCAGGGCGGCCCGGCTCAGGTTGAGGCCGACGCTGCGCCCGGGCCAGGGGGCGAGCCGGGAGGCCGGCTGCTCCTCCGCCGGCGCGAAGCGCTTGGGTTCGAGCCGGGTCAGGATGCGCAGCGACTGGGCGTTGCCCTCGAAGCCGCCGCAGGCCTCGGCGGCCTGGTCGAGGGCCTCCTCGCCGGTGTGGCCGAAGGGCGGGTGGCCGATGTCGTGGGCCAGGCAGCCGGTCTCCACCAGGTCCGGGTCGCAGCCGAGGGCGGCGCCCAGTTCCCGGCCGACCTGGGCGCATTCGAGCGAGTGGGTGAGCCGGGTGCGCGGGAAGTCGCTGCGCATCGGGGCCACCACCTGGGTGGTGCCGGCCAGCCGGCGCAGTGCGGCGGAGTGCAGCACCCGGGCGCGGTCGCGCTGGAAGGCGGTGCGGCCGGGACGCTTGTCCGGTTCGGGGACCCAGCGGGCCTCGGCGGCGTGGTCGTACGGGAGCGGGGCGGCGAGGCGGTGCGTGGTGTCATCCATATGGCACTCACGGTACGCCGCGCCCCCGACACGCGGGGTGTGCCGCGCGCGAAGGGGTGCGGACCGGCGCGTGAACCGTGGGAGGCGCGCCGGTGACCGCCCCGGCGGATCGGCCGGACCCGAACGGTCCGGTCACGGGGCGACCGCGGAGCCCGCCGCGGGCGGGCTCAGCCCCGGACGGCCTTGAGCAGCGCGGCGGCCACCCCCTCCTCCCCCTTGGCGTTGGGGTGGACCGGGGTGAGGCCGTGGGCCGGGAACGGCGGCTCGATCCAGCGGGCGTCCTCCCCCGCGCACATGTCGTGCCCGGCCGAGGGCCCGGCGGTGTCCACGAACACCGCCCCGGCGGCCTCCGCGCGCTGCTTGAGCATGCCGTTGAGCTGCTGCTCCTTCTCGGTCAGGAAGCCGAGGTCGGCCGCCGCGACCGTGGTGCCCAGGGTCGCCCGGCAGCCCGCCGGGTCGGCCGGGAGCAGGGCCGGGTAGCCGACCACGTACACCCGGGCCCGCGGGGAGCGGCGCCCGATCTCCCGGAGGACCTCGCCGAGCCCCTCGCCGGCCGCGTCGACCCGGGCCCGCACCTCGTCGGTGCCGCCGGAGGCGTAGTGCTCCCGGCAGGGCGCGGCCGCGCGGTCCTCGCCGACCAGGTCCTTCACCGCGTCCGCCAGGGTGGCCTTGGCGCACTCGGTGACGACCTCCATGAAACCGGCGTCGTTGCCGCCGATGCCCACGGTGACCAGCCGGGTGTCCGGGGTCAGCGCGTCCAGCTGGGCCGGGTTGGGGCCGTCGGCGGTCTTCTGCGGGCTCCTGAGGTCCCCGGTGCGGGCGCCGCTGCAGCTGACGTCCCGGAACTGCCCGGGCGCCACCCCGAGCGCCTTCGCCAGCAGGGAGGGGTAGTTGACCCCGGAGCGGGCGCAGCCGGCCGGGTCGCCGACCTGCGGGGCGATCCGGGGCCCGGCGGTGTACGAGTCGCCGAGCGCCACGTACGGGGCGACGGGCGGCGGGGTGGGGGTCGGTGTCGGGGTGGGGGTCGGGGTCGCACCGGCCGGGGCGCGACCGGGCAGGGCGCCCGCGAAGCCCCGGTCGGAGCCGTCCGGTCCGTCCGACCCGCCGCCGCACCCGGCCAGGGCGGCCAGCAGCAGGGCGGCCGAGAGGGCCGTCGCGACGGTCGACGGGCGGGTGGTCCTGGGCATGGCGTCCCCCCTGGGGGTGCGGGTCACGGGCAGCTGCGTACGCGGCGGCCGGTCCCCCCGGGCACCGCACGGCTCAACGTACGGGCGGCGCCGATGACTCCCGCCACGGCGTCGGCGTTACGCCGTTCCGGCGACTCCGCTCCCGTCACTGCGTTGCCGTTGCCCCGTTCCCGTTGCCCCGTTCCCGTTACTCCGCGCCGCGTTCGTGCTCGGCGAGGAACTGCTCGAAGCGCCGCCCCAGCTCGTCCGCGGACGGCAGGTCGACCGGCTCGGCCAGCAGGCTCTCCCGGCCCTCGGCGCCCGCGACCGCGTCGTACTGGCCCTCCATGCCACGGATGGCGGAGCGCAACTCGCCGTCGCCCTGGGCCAGCTGCTCCTCGATGTCGGCGTACACCTCGCCCGTCCGCTCGCGCAGCCGGGTGCCGGGCAGCACCAGGCCGGTGGCGGACTGCACGGCCTCCAGGATCAGCACGGCGGCCGCCGGGTAGGCCGAACGGGCCACGTAGTGGGGGACGTGCACGGCGAAGCCCAGCACGTCGTGCCCGGCCTCGGCCAGGCGGTACTCCAGCAGGGCCTGGGCGCTGCCCGGGACCTGCGCCTGCTCGAACCACTGCGGGTACCCCGGCGCGAGGTCGAGCCGGTTGCCGTGCGGTGTCAGGCCGACCGGGCGGGTGTGCGGCACGCCCATCGGGATGCCGTGGAAGTCCAGGCTGAGCCGGACCTCGAAGCGCTCCACCAGCTCCCGGACGGCGCGCGCGAAGCGCTCCCACTCGACATCCGGCTCGGGGCCGGTGAGCAGCAGGAACGGGGCGCCGGCGGCGTCGCGGACCAGCTGGAGCAGGATCTCCGGCGGGTCGTAGGAGGACCAGTGGTCGTGGTCGAAGACCATCGCGGGGCGGCGGGCCCGGTAGTCGACCAGGCGGTCGTGGTCGAAGCGGGCCACCACCTGGGGGGAGCCCGTCTCCAGCAGGTGGGCCACCACCTGGGCGCCCGCCTCGCCGGCGTCCATGAAGCCCTCGAAGTGCTGGAGCAGCACCAGGCCGGCGCCGGTGTCGCGCAGCTCCGCGTTGGCCTCGGCCACGGCGGCCACGCCCCGCTCATCCAGCTCGTACAGCGCCTGGAAGTCTCGCACCGCGCACCCTTCCCCGTTCTCTGCTCGTCCCGCTCCGACCGGCTCTCGCCTTGTCCAGCGTGCCGGGACGCGCGGGAATTCCCGTTCCGGCCGACCGCTCTCGCGGACGGCCCGCCCCGCGACCCGCCCGGCAACACGCTCGGGGACCGTCGCCGACCGCTCCGGACCATGATCGCACCCGGGGGTAAAACCCCTGTTCACGGGCGTTCAACAGCCCCGTCCGGGGCGCGCGGTGGCGGCCCGCGCCGACATTCGGGTGCCGCGAAGTGACGCACCGCCTTCTGGCGGGTATCGTCCTCTCGCTGCCTCGCATCGTCGCGTCGTCGTCACGTCGTCCGTAACGCCGTCGATCACGACCCGGATCGCTGCTCGGTCAGACACCCACGACGCATCTTGCCTTCACCTGGCCGCCTGCTTCCCTTCGCGCACTCGTTACCTCTTCGGCCATTTCGCGGACGCACACTGTCCCGCTCGCTGTTCCCGCCGGACCGGTCCGAGGATCCGTGTCCGTTCCGGCACCCTCGCCGCCCGTTCCGGGCCGCCGCTCCGCCCCATCCGACCGGAATCCTCCGGCGCACACGGGTACCCGGAGCCGGAAACCGGGCCGGGGCGAACCCCTCGTCCACCGCAGCCCGTGCCGCACCCCGGCGCCGGATGCGCCCTACGACCGATGAAGGACCAAGGTTCCGTGCCAGCACCTGTCTTCCTCACCGGCCGCACCGTTCGGTTGGAGCCCCTCGCCGCCCACCACGCCGAGGCCATCGCCGCGGCCGGCGCCGAGGACCGTACGACCTATGCCTTCACCCCCGTCCCGCACGGTCCGGAAGCGGCCCGCGACTACATCGCGCGCGCCCTCGCCGACCAGGCCGCGGGCCGGTCGCTGCCGTTCGCGACGGTGAACGTCGCCGACGGCCGGGTGGTCGGCTCCACCCGGTTCCTGGAACTCGACTACTGGCAGGGCCCCATGGTGTGGCCGCCGGTGCCCGGCGTGCCGTTCGGTGATCCGGCCACGGCCGTCCCGGACGCCGCCGAGATCGGCAACACCTGGCTCTCCCCGCGCGCCCAGGGCACCGGCATCAACACCGAGGCCAAGCTGCTCATGCTCCGGTACGCCTTCGAGACCTGGGGCGTGCAGCGGATCTCGCTGCGCGCGGACGCCCGCAACCTGCGCTCCCGGGCCGCCATCGAACGGCTCGGCGCGACCTCCGAGGGCGTCCGCCGGGCGCACTCGCGCGGGCTGGACGGCGTGGTGCGCTCGACCGCGTTCTACTCGATCCTGGAGGACGAGTGGCCGGCCGTGCGCGACATCATCGAGCTGCGGATCGCCGCCGCCACCTCGCCGAGCGCCCCGGATCCGGCGATCAACCAGGAGTGTCTTAGACAGGGCGGCAGTGGCGCCGGGCAGCTGATGATCACCGCCTGAGCCGGGGCCGGGGGTTCAGCCCTCGGCCACCATGCGCAGGAGGCCTTCGGGCACCCGGGGCTCGCCCCGGTAGTGCCCGGGGTACGCCTCGACCAGCGCGGACACCGGCCGCCAGCCGCCGCCCCTGACCGGGGCCACCCGCACCCGCCAGATCTCGAAGCCGGTCCAGCTGCGGTGCAGGTGCAGGACGCCCTCGGCGGTGTGGAACATCCACCGTCCGTCGACGTCCCCGGTGATCCGCCCCGACCTCACCGCCCGCCACTGCTCCTCGGTCCAGACGAGGTCCGGCACCGGACAGGGCCGGGGCAGTCGCAGCGGCTTGAGGTGCGAGGCGTGCGCGGAACCCGCCCGAACGCTGCCCGGCTCGGGGAACGCCCAGTCGGGCAGCGGTTCGCGGGCGGCCAGCCAGGCGGTCGGGATGCCGTGGGTGCCGGTGTGCGCGGCCACCACTCCCCCGGTGATCGCGGCCACGGTGTCCATGTCGCCGCCGGCCGCGATCGCCTCCCACACGGCGGCCCGGTAGTCGGTGAGGTGGCGGGCCGCGCACCACAGGGCGTACGGGACGGTGTCGGCGGCCGAGGTCCGGCTGCCGTTGCCGAGCAGTCGGGCAACGGCCCGGGCATCCGGTTCGGCGAGCAGTCGGACGGCCTCGGCGAGCGCGTCGCGCAGGACGCCGTACGGGGTGAGCTCGACCACCGCCTCCAGGAAGGCCTCCGGCGCCATCGGCCCGGTCCGCGCCCGCACCGCGTACGCGGCGGCCACCGCGACCGCGATCGTGCCGTCCACCGCCTGGGGGTGGGTGTGGGTGATCACCGCGGTGTCGGCGGCGGGCCGGACCACGGCGGCGGGGTCGTCCGCGTACGCCGCCCCCAGCGGGGCGACCCGCATCGCGGCGCCGTTGCCGTACGAGCCCTGGCCGTCGAAGAGTTCGGCGGCCAGGGCCCCGGCGTCGCCGCCCTCGCGGACCAGTCGGAGCAGCCGGTTGGCGGCCGGGCCGTAGCCGCGGTCGAAGTCGTGGCGGCGGGCGAAGGCGTGGGTGAGGTCGAAGGTGTCGATCGCGCCGCGTTCGCGCTGGGCGGCGTACACCGAGCAGGCCATCTCGGTGTCGTCGGTCCACGGCCAGGGGCCGGGCGGTTCGGTGCGGGAGGCAAAGTGGGCCCGGGCGGTTTCCGGGACGAAGAACTGGGCGCCGAGGGCGTCACCGACGGAGAGGCCGTTGAGCGCGTCCAGCGCGGGGCCGTTGGGTTCGGTCATCATGTGCCTCCAGCACAGCGGATCGGCCTCCGATTCGTCAACATCGTTACCGGAACGCCCCTGACGAGGGATGTTTCGCATACATCCGATCCGGGCGGGCAGCACCGGGGTATGACCCGCGCGCATCCGCTCGACCCCGTCGCCCTGCTCGGCGCCGACCAGCAGCACATCGCCACCCGGGCGCAGCTGCGCCGGCTCGGCGTGCCCTCCGGCACGATCGCCCACCGGCTGCGGCCGGGCGGGCCCTGGCAGCAGGTGCTGCCGCGGGTGATCTGCCTGCAGAACGGAAGGTTGACGAGTCATCAGAGACTCCGGGCGGCCCTGGCGTACGCGAGTCCGAAGGGGCGGCAGGAGCAGCCCGGCGAGGTGCTGCTGACCGGGTTCGCGGTACTGGCGGACGCCGGGCTGCCGAGCGCCGGGCACCCGGCCGACCTGACCGAGGTCGACGTCCTGATCCCCAGCCAACGCCGGGTCAGGGAGCGGGAGTTCGTCCGGATCCACCGGTCGTCCGGGGTGATGCCGGGCGGCTTCGAGCGGGACGACGGGCTGTGGAGCGCCCCGGTCGCGCGGGCGCTGGCGGATCTGGCGCCGAGGGAGACCGGGCAGCGCCGGTTCCGGGCGCTGTGCGCCGAGGCGGTGCAGCGGCGGCACTGCGAACTCGGCGAGCTGCTGGACCAGTTGCTCGCCCGGCCGGGGGCGCTGGCGCTGCCGCAGGTGGCCCGGGTGGTGGAGGACCTCACCGCCGGGGTGCGCTCGGTGGTGGAGGGCGAGGCGCGCGAGCTGCTCGCCCACGCGGGGCTGCCGGAGCCGTTGTGGAATCCGGTGCTGTTCCTGGACGGTCGTTTCCTGGCCGTGCCGGACGCCTACTGGCCGCACGCCTGCGTGGCGCTGGAGATCGACTCCCGCGCCTACCACCTGCGCCCGGCCGACCACGAACGCGGGCTGGCACGTGCCAACCGGCTGGCCGGCGCCGGCCTGCCGGTGGTGCGCACCACCCCGGTCCAGCTCCGCCGCGACCCGGCGCCGGTGCTGCACGAGCTGACCGCCCTGGTCACCACCGGCCCGCACGGCCCGCACGGCCGGGTCAGCTGGCGGCGGGCCCGGTGAACCCGGCGGTGCCTCAGGCGTGTCGGGCGCCGGCCGCCTCGGCGGCGGCGACCAGCCGCTGGAGCTCGGCGAGGTGGGCGGCGAGGGCGGCGCGACCGGCCGCGGTGGCGGCGAGCCAGGTGCGCGGGCGCTTGCCGACGTACCCCTTCTTCACCGTGAGGTAGCCGGCCTCCTCCAGGGCGGTGGCGGCCTTGCTGAGGACGGAGTCGGAGACCTCGCAGTGGTCCCGGACGGCGCCGAACTCGGCCTCGCGGCAGGCGCCGAGGAAGGCGAGCACGGTCAGCCGGGTGGCGTGCTGGAGCAGCGGGTCGAGGGCGGCGGGCATCAGTCGGCCTCCTGGGAGCGCCGGACCCGGCGGTTGAGCCGGTCGGTGCCCACCCAGAAGGTCAGGCCCGCCGCGAGCCCGGCGGCCCCGCCGATCCAGCGCGGGCCGCCGCCGGCTTGCCAGGCGAGCAGCATCCCGGCCGCCGACGCGGCGCAGACCGCGAGGACCGCGAGGGCGACCGGGCCGCCGATGCCGTCCGGCACGCCCCGGCGGACGATGCCGTCGCTGCGCACGGCGACCCGGGCGAGGACGCCGGTCAGGGCGGCGAAGCCGCCCGCGAGCACGGCGATCATGACGAACTGCCCGGTCTCGACGGCCTGGCCGATCCCCAGGCCGTAGGCGGCGAACGCGAAGGCGAAGGCCGGCCCGTACCAGCGGGGCACCTCGCCCGGCCGCCGGGCGGCCGCGCCGGCCCGGTCGGCCAGGCGCAGCGCCTCGGCGGCGGACAGCGGCGGGGTGGGAACGGAGTCACTCATGCTTCCCCCTCGGAAGTGACGGTGGCTCCACTGTGCCATCGTCTTTCCGAGTTGGAAAGTACTTTCCGGGAAATCGCCGCTCAGCAGCGCGGGTCGATCTCCTGGAAGGTCGCGTAGTGGTCGGCGGACCAGTACTGCTCGCCCGCGCCGCCGGTGACGACCCGTCGGGTGCCGCGGTCGTTGGAGCCCGGGGTGACCACGGTGAACTCGTGGTAGTAGCCGTTGCCCTTCTTCGGCAGCCGGCTCTCGCGGTTCTCGAAGACGATGCCGTCCCGGTTGTACGGGTAGGGGCCGCCCTTGGCGATCAGGCCGATGGTGTCCTGGGCCTGACTGGGGAGCTTGGTGCGGCAGACGTCGGCCAGCGCCGGGTCGGCGGGCACCCAGGTGCCGGCTGCGGAGGGGGCGCCGCCGGCCGGCGGGGACGGCTTGGGCGCCGAGGGCTTGGGGGCCGTGGCGCCCGTGGTGGTGGTGGCGCTCGCGGCGGCCTTGGGGTGGCTGCTGCCGCCCTTGCCGGCGAGCAGGTAGCCGACTCCGGCGAGCACGGCCAGGATCAGGACGGCCACGACGACGAGCGGGCTCTTGCTTCTGGTCATGCGGTCCAGCTTGGCAGGCGGCGGCGTCCGGGCGGCCGTGTCACGTACGCCGGTTCTCCTGCGCCGAGCTCCGGTGTACGCCCTCCCGACGGGAGGGTGAGCGGTCAGTCGTACCCGCGCGTGAGTAGGGGATGCCTACCCTCTCAGCGCGAGTCGCTGCCCGCCGTCTCGATGGCGGCGCGGCCTGCCTCCAGGCGCGCCACCGGGATCCGGAAGGGGGAGCAGGAGACGTAGTCCAGCCCCACCTCGTGGAAGAAGTGCACCGACTCCGGGTCGCCGCCGTGCTCGCCGCAGACGCCGAGCTTGAGGTCGGGGCGGGTGGCCCGGCCGGCCTCGACGGCGTGCTTGACCAGCGAGCCGACGCCGTCCCGGTCGATGGTCTCGAACGGGGAGACCCCGAAGATGCCCTTCTCCAGGTAGGCGGTGAAGAAGGAGGCCTCCACGTCGTCCCGGGAGAAGCCCCAGACCGTCTGGGTGAGGTCGTTGGTGCCGAAGGAGAAGAACTCGGCGGCCTCGGCGATCTGACCGGCGGTCACCGCGGCGCGCGGCAGCTCGATCATGGTGCCGAGCTTGATGTCCAGCGGGACGCCGGTGGACTGGACGACCTCGGCGAGCACCCGCTCGCACTCGTCGCGGACCAGCTCCAGCTCCTGGACGGTGCCGACCAGCGGGATCATCACCTCGGGGCGCGGGTCCCCGCCGGCCAGCCTGCGCTCGGCGGCGGCCTCGGCGATGGCCCGGACCTGCATGCCGAACAGGCCGGGGATGACCAGGCCGAGGCGGACGCCGCGCAGGCCGAGCATCGGGTTCTGCTCGTGCAGCTTGTGCACCGCCTGGAGCAGGCGCAGGTCGTTCTCGTTCGGGTCCTTGCGGGCCTCGGCGAGGGCGACGCGCACCGACAGCTCGGTGATGTCCGGCAGGAACTCGTGCAGCGGCGGGTCGAGCAGGCGCACGGTGACGGGCAGCCCGTCCATCGCCTGGAAGAGCTCCAGGAAGTCGCCCTTCTGCAGCGGCAGCAGGGTGGAGAGGGCGAGCTCGCGGTCCTTGTCGTTGTCCGCGAGGATCAGGTGCTCGACCTCCTTGCGGCGCTCCTCACCGAGGAACATGTGCTCGGTGCGGCACAGGCCGATGCCCTGGGCGCCGTAGCGGCGGGCGCGCCCGCCGTCCTCGGCGTTGTCGGCGTTGGCCCGCACGGCGAGCCGGCGGCGGCCGTCGGCGTGCGACATCAGCCGGTGGACGGCCTGGACCAGTCCGCCCTGGACGTCGGCGCCGGCGTGCAGGGTGCCCTCGAAGTACTCGACCACGGGGGACGGCAGGACGGGTACCTCGCCGAGGTAGACCTTGCCGCTGGCGCCGTCGATCGAGACCACGTCGCCCTCGTGCACCACCAGGCCGTCGGCGGTGGTGAACTTGCGGGCCTTGGTGTCGACCTCCAGCTCCTCGGCGCCGCAGACACAGGTCTTGCCCATGCCGCGGGCGACGACGGCGGCGTGCGAGGTCTTGCCGCCGCGCGAGGTGAGGATGCCCTCGGCGGCGATCATGCCGTCCAGGTCGTCCGGGTTGGTCTCGCGGCGGACCAGGATGACCTTCTCGCCGGAGCGGGACCACTTGACGGCGGTGTAGGAGTCGAAGACGACCTTGCCGATCGCGGCGCCGGGCGAGGCCGCCAGGCCCCAGCCGATCTGCTTGGACTCACCGGTCGGGGCGAAGCGCGGGAACATCAGCTGGGCCAGCTGGCCGCCGGTGACCCGCATCAGGGCCTCGTCCAGGTCGATCAGGCCCTGGTCGACCAGCTGGACGGCGATCCGGAAGGCGGCCGCGGCGGTGCGCTTGCCGACCCGGGTCTGGAGCATCCAGAGCTTGCCGCGCTCGATGGTGAACTCGATGTCGCAGAGGTCGCGGTAGTGGTTCTCGAGCTTCTGCATGATCGCCATCAGCTCGTCGTACGACTTCTTGTCGAGCTTCTCCAGCTCGGACAGCTGCAGCGTGTTGCGGATGCCGGCGACGACGTCCTCGCCCTGGGCGTTGGACAGGTAGTCGCCGTAGACGCCCTGGGCGCCGGTGGAGGGGTCGCGGGTGAAGGCGACGCCGGTGCCGGAGTCCTCGCCGAGGTTGCCGAAGACCATGCTGCAGACGTTGACCGCGGTGCCCAGGTCGTTCGGGATGCGCTCCTGGCGGCGGTACAGCCGGGCGCGGTCGCCGTTCCAGGAGTGGAAGACGGCGTGGACGGCGAGGTCCATCTGCTCGCGCGGGTCCTGCGGGAAGGCCCGGCCGGTCTCGCGCTCGACGATGCCCTTGAACACCTCGACCAGTTCCCGGAGGTCGGAAGCGTCCAGGTCCAGGTCGTTGACGGTGCCCTTGGCGTGCTTGGCCTCGTCCAGGGCCTCCTCGAACAGCTCGCCCTCGACGCCCAGCACGGTCTTGCCGAACATCTGGACCAGGCGGCGGTAGGAGTCCCAGGCGAAGCGCTCGTTGCCGGACTGGGCGACCAGGCCGACCACCGAGGCGTCGGAGAGGCCGATGTTCAGGACCGTGTCCATCATGCCGGGCATGGAGAACTTGGCACCGGAACGGACGGAGACCAGCAGCGGGTTGTCGGCCTGGCCGAGCTTCTTGCCCATCTCCTGTTCGAGGGCGTCCAGGTGGGCGCTGATCTCCTCGTGCAGGGAGGACGGCTCGCTACCGGTCTCCAGGAAGACCTTGCAGGCCTCGGTGGTGATGGTGAACCCCGGAGGGACGGGGAGCCCCAGATTGGTCATCTCGGCCAGGTTCGCGCCCTTGCCGCCAAGAAGATCCTTGAGGTCCTTGTTTCCTTCGGTGAAGGAGTAAACAAACTTCTGCTGGGACGGCACGGGTCGGTCTCCTCGTACGCGGTTGCCCTGACGCCGGAGAACATACCCATTTCGAAGGCACTTCTCTGCCCTGAATAGGCCACACGAGGCCGGTACCGAGTGGTAACCCGCTAGATCGAATGCACATAAAGGCGTTCACCTCTGTTGGTGAAATCGTCCCCCTGACGCGAGCCAGCGTTCAAGTCTTGAAGGCGGGGAAACAGGAAGATCGCCCGATTCGGACGCTGGGTAGCGACCGCGGGTCGGTCGCGTTGCCCCGGCTTGATTTCCTGCACCCGGATCGGCCGATCGGCGTCGAACCGGCTTCGGGAAGCGTTCCACGCTCGACCTGTCCATTCCGTCCACTGACCGACCGTCACCCGCTCCGGCGTGTGGCAAGCGTCACCAGCCCGTCTCACGGCTCGAACGTAGGACGCCTGCGCCAATCGTCGCACTGCGTCCAGGAACGTGCTCGTTCCGTGACATCAGCACGCCGAAAAGGAGCCCTCCTGTCCAGAATGGACAAGAGGGCTGGGACCGGGCGGCCAGCGGCCCCGAGGGGTCGAATTCGACGGATCGGCTAGATCATCCGCCGGAGGTGTCCGATTCGGCGTCCTCGCCCGGTCGGGCGCAGTCGTACGGATCGTCCAACCAGCCCTCCGGCAGGACCACCCGGCCGTTGCCGCTGGTGCGCCCGCGCGGGCCGTCCGCGCCGATCGGCCAGGTCTGGGTCTGCTCCACCTGGGCGAGGGTCCCGGCCAGTTCGGCCAGCGAGGAGGAGTTCGCCAGCCGCACCCGCAGCTCGGAGCCGACCGAGAAGCCCTTGGTGTACCAGGCGACGTGCTTGCGGAAGTCGACCACACCGCGCGCCTCGTCCCCCAGCCACTCGCCGAGCAGCTGGGCGTGGCGCACCATCGCCCGGGCCACGTAGCCGAAGTCGGGGCGGGCGTGGTCGACGTCGCCCTCGAAGATCGAGACCAGGTCCTTGAACAGCCACGGGCGGCCCAGGCAGCCGCGGCCCACCACCACGCCGTCGCAGCCGGTCTCCCGCATCATCCGCAGCGCGTCCTCGGCGGACCAGATGTCCCCGTTGCCCAGCACCGGGACGTGCGCCGGGACGGACTCGCGCAGCCGGGCGATCGCCGACCAGTCGGCCGTCCCGCCGTAGTGCTGGGCGGCGGTGCGCCCGTGCAGGGCGATCGCGGCCACGCCCTCCTCGGCACCGATCCGGCCGGCGTCCAGGAAGGTCAGGTGGTCGTCGTCGATGCCCTTGCGCATCTTCATGGTCACCGGCAGGTCCCCGGCGTTGGCGACGGCCTCGCGCAGGATCTCGCGCAGCAGGTTGCGCTTGTACGGCAGCGCCGAGCCGCCGCCCTTGCGGGTCACCTTGGGGACGGGGCAGCCGAAGTTGAGGTCGATGTGGTCGGCCAGGCCCTCGTCCGAGATCATCCGGGCCGCCTTGCCGACGGTCACCGGGTCCACCCCGTACAGCTGGATCGAACGCGGCTTCTCGCTCGGGTCGAACTTGATCAGCTGCATGGTCTTGGCGTTGCGCTCGACCAGCGCCCGGGTGGTGATCATCTCCGACACGTACAGGCCCTTGCCGCCGCTCTGCTCCCGGCACAGGGTGCGGAACGGCGCGTTGGTGATGCCGGCCATCGGCGCCAGCACGACGGGCGGCCACACCCGGATCGGGCCGATGTCCAGCGGCGCGAACCCGGTCGCGGTCGCGGTCGCCGACTCGGGCGCGGTGGGTGCGGGCGTGACTGTCATGCGCGGCTGACCTCTGGGCGAAGGGGACGGGACTCTCCATTGTCCCCCACCCGGGTGAGCCGCCCCGCCTACTCCGGATCCTGGCGGTACCCGATGTCCAGGGAGCCCGAGCCGACGTCGGCCTCCAGGCTCCTGCCGCTGGCGGCGTCGCCCAGGGCCGGATCGATGGAGCTGCTGCCCGAACCCGTCCCGCCGTTGATCCGGTAGCGGCTGTCCTTCGGCACCCGCACGGTCACCGAGCCGGAGCCGGTGCTCACCTTGACGTCCTGCGGCGCCGACCGGAAGGTCAGGTCCACCGACCCGGAGGTGCTGGACACCTCCGCCTGCGCCGAGGAGAGGTCCCTGCCCTGGGTCATCCCGGAGGTGGTGCGGGCGCGGACCGGGCCGGACAGCCCGTGCAGGAGGATCGAGCCGGAGGTCCCGTCCAGCCGGACGGCGCCGCTGAGGTCCGACACCTCGACCGCCCCCGAGGTCACCGTGCCGGCGACCTCCGTCCCCGCGGGCACCTCCAGCTCGATCGAGGCGCCGCAGTTGTAGAAGGGCAGCGAACGCCGGCACTCCACGCCGACGGTCATCGTGTCGCCGACCACATCGGCGCGCACCCGGGGCTCGGAGACCGTCCAGTCGAGGTTCTTGCGCACCACGACCCGGCCCTCCACCCCCGGCTTGATCCGCACGGAGGCGCTGCTCGTGGCCAGCTGCAGCTTGTGGACGGCGGTGACGAACGTCTGCTGCTCGGTCCGCGACTGCCGGGCCACCAGGGCCAGGGTCTGCGCCCCGCCCATGACCACCACGAACACCACGGTGAGCACGCCGGTGATCCGCCACGCCTTGGTGGACCGCGCGCTCACGTGATCTCCAGGAAGCGCAGCACCGCCATCACCCGGCGGTGGCTGTCGTCGGCCGGCGGGAGGTCCAGCTTGGTGAAGATCGAGTTGATGTGCTTGGCCACCGCGCTGTCGCTGACCACCAGGGCACCCGCGATCGCCGCGTTGGAACGGCCCTCCGCCATCAGCGAGAGCACGTCCCGCTCGCGCGGGGTCAGCTTCTCCAACGGGTCCCGGTGGCGGCGCACCAGCAGCTGGGCCACCACCTCCGGGTCCAGCGCGGTGCCGCCCTCGGCGACCCGCTGGAGCGCGTCCACGAAGTCGTCCACATTGGCCACCCGCTGCTTGAGCAGGTAGCCGACGCCGCTGGTGTTGGTCGACAGCAGATCCGCGGCGTACCGCTCCTCCACGAACTGGGAGAGCAGCAGCACGGCGGTGTCCGGCCACTGCTGCCGGATCACCATCGCCGCCTTGACGCCCTCGTCGTGGAAGCCCGGGGGCATCCGGACGTCCGCGACCACCACGCCCGGGCGGTGCTCCTCGACGGCGGCCAGCAGTTCGACGGCGTCCCCGACGGCGGCCACCACCTCGAAGCCCACCGCCTCCAGGACCTTGACCAGGCCGACCCTCAGCAGGACCGAGTCCTCGGCGATCACAGCACGCACGGCAACTCCACGGTGATGGTGGTGGGGCCCCCGAGGGGGCTGAGAACGGACAGCGTCCCGTCGACCGAGGCGGCGCGCTGGCGCAGACCGGTGAGCCCGGTGCCGCGCGAGGCGTCCGCGCCGCCCACGCCGTCGTCGCTGACGACCAGGCGCAGCCGGCCGCCGATCGTCCGCACCGAGACGTCGGCCCGCTCGGCCCGGGCGTGCTTGGCCACGTTGGTGAGCGCCTCGGAGACGGTGAAGTAGGCGACCGCCTCGACGGTCGGGGCGATCCGCTCGGACAGCTCGACGTCCAGCCGCACCGGCAGCGGGGCCCGGGCGGCGACGCCGGACAGCGCCGCGTCCAGCCCGCGGTCCTCCAGGACCGCCGGGTGCAGGCCGCGGACCAGGTCGCGCAGCTCGTCGATGGCCGCCTGCGCCTCCTCGTGCGCCGCGACGATCACCTGCATGGCGTCGGGCGGGCACTCCTTGAGGGTGCGCCGGGCCAGGCCCAGGTTCATCGCGAGGGAGGTGAGGCGCTGCTGGGCGCCGTCGTGCAGGTCCCGCTCGATCCGGCGGCGCTCGGCGTCCACCGCGTCCACCAGGCCGGCCCGGGACTCGGCGATCTCCTCGACCCGCTGCTCCAGCTGCTCCGCCCGGTTCGGGCCGAGCAGCAGCTGCGCCGCCCGCACCTCCAGCCGGGCGGCCAGCGCCGTCGCCCAGGGCGCCGCCGCCAGCAGCAGCACCCCGAACACCGTGAGCGCCGCGTCCAGACCGGCCAGCTCACCGCGCAGCCCCGCCTCGGGTGGCAGCAGCCACACCCAGGCGTACAGGGTGGTCAGCACCAGGGCGATGCCCCAGAGGTAGACGGCGGCCAGCGCGCAGAGCGCCAGCACCGGGCCGATCAGCAGGTGGTAGCCGACCTGGCGCCAGGTGAGGCCGATCCGCAACCGGGCCAGCCGCCGGCCCGCGGGCGCGCCGGGCGGCGGCACCTCCACGCCGCGGAGGGCGCGCAGCCGTCCGCGCTGGAGGGCGGTGAGCCAGCGCGAGCAGACCAGCACGGCCCCGAGGACCGGGAAGAGCAGGCTGGACTCGGTCAGCGCCAGCCAGACCGGCACGGCCACGGGTATTCCGGCGGCGATGAAGCGGGCGTCCCGCCAGGTCCCGGCCGACCACGGTGGTCGCCGAAGGCTCCTGACGAGCGCTCGGCGCAACGTGGTGGAGGGCATGCCGGACAGCGTAGGGCCCGGTGATCAACGGCCGCCATGAAGGGGGGTCCCCGCTGGGGGTGTAGCTAGATACACCCCCGATTCGGTGTGGGGCACCACCGACAAGGCCCCCCTCGCGACGAGAGGCTTGGGGACATGACGAGCACCGCATCGCACTCCGCCACCCCGCCGCACGGGCGGCCCGTCCCCGGGAACCACGGGGGTGTTCCCGGGGGCGCGCTCCGCCCGGCGCCGGGGCCGGAGGGGACGCTGCCCGCCGGGGCCGGGCCCTGGTCGGTCCGCAGCGTCGGGTCCGGCCGCGGCCGGGCCGCGTTGGAGCTGTACCAGCACGGCGAGCTGGCCGACGTCCTGGTCGCCGCCCGGCTCGCCCCGCGGCTCGTCCGCGGCGCGCGGCGTAGCCCGTCCGCCGGTCGGGGCTCGCACGTGCTCGCCTGGGGGCGGCTGCCATCCGACGGCCGGGTGCCCTCGGTGGTGTTCACCGGCGGGCGGCGGCTGTTCGGCACCGTCCGGGCGGCGGCGGGCGAAGTGGTCACGGTGGCCGGGCAGTTCTGGCTCGCCCTGGCCGAGGGCCCGTTCGATGCGGTGCTCGTCGGGCACCCGGCGGGCGGGCCCGTCGAGCGGCTCCCCCTGCAGCGCGTGCGGAGCGAGGTCGGCGCATGAGTATCGCCCTCGTCCCCCCGGGCACTCCGGCGTACGTGCTGCCGGAGCGGTTCCAGCGGCTGCCGCGACTGGCCGCCTTCGGGCTGCTGCCCTGGCTGATGGTCCTGGCCGTCAACCACGAGACCCCGTGGGTGGTGCTGGACCTCGCGGAGTTCGCCGCGCTGCTCTCGCTGGACGCGCTGCTGCGCCGGCGCAGCCCCGCCGCCCTGTGGGCGGGCGCGGTGGTGGCGCTGCTGCTCGCCGGGGACGCCCTGGCCGACATCGCCTGCGCCGGGCCGGGGCACGCGGTGCTCGCCGCGCTGGTGATGGCCTGCTGCGTCGAACTGCCGCTGGCGGCGGTGTGCCTGCTGCTCGGGCGCGAGGCGATACCCGGGGCGGCCGGGCGCGGGATCGTACGTGGCGCGGCGGTACGCGGCTAGCGCCGTGTCGGCAGCCGGTCCATCAGGAGGCGGGTCTCCTCGTCCAGCGGGGTGTAGCTGATCAGCCGCGTCCCGAGCCGGGGGCCGAGCCAGAAGTTGGTGTACTCGCAGCGCAGCAGGCCCACGCCCGGCACCTGGAAGCGCTTGATCCCGTTGCGCGGCCGCATCACCTCGTGCCGCTGCCACTCCTCCTCGAAGTCCGGCGAGGCCTTGCGCAGCCGGGCCAGCAGCGCCTTCCAGGCGGGCTCGGCGGAGTGGTCGGCCATCGCGGCGCGGAACCGGGCCACCATCCCGAGGCGCTCCGTCCGGTAGTCGATCAGCACGTCGCGGAAGCGGGAGGGGGTGAACGCCAGCCACATCAGGTTCCGCTCCTCCGGGGGCAGCTCCCCGAGGTCGCCGACGATGGCGGTGTACGGCACGTTGTGCGCCAGGATGTCGTAGCGGGAGTTGACCGCGGCGGCCGGGTACGGCGCCAGCTGGTCCAGCACCAGCCGCACGCTCGGCGTCACCGAGGGGCACTCCTTCACCGGCGCCGGATCGTCCGCACCGGCCAGGGTGAACAGGTGCGCCCGCTCGCTCGGGTCCAGCAGCAGCGCCCGCGCCACCGCGTCCAGCACCTGGGCGGACACCTGGATGTCCCGCCCCTGCTCCAACCACGTGTACCAGGTCACCCCCACCGCGGCCAGCTGCGCCACCTCCTCCCGGCGCAGCCCCGGGGTGCGGCGGCGGCCGGTCAGCGGCAGGCCCACCTGCTCGGGCGCGATCCGCTCCCGGCGGCTGCGCAGGAACGCCGCCAGGTCGTGCCGGCGGGCTTCGCCGGGTGTGGCGCGGTGCGGCGCGGCGGTGCCGGGGCGGGCTTGCGCGGCCGGGGTCATCAGGCTCATGCTCCCCAGCATGCGGCACGCCGCAGCCTGTTGCCAGGTACTTCTCATACCTGGATAACCACACTCTGGTACCAGGCTGGGAACCGGCGGATCGTATGACCCGTGACTCAACGACTCGCCGTCGCCCCGGCCCCGCCCAGCACCGCCCGCACCACCGCCCCGAGCACCGCCGCCCCGCAGGCCGCCGCCCCGCACACCCCCGCCCTCGGCACCGCCGGGCTGGTCACCGTCCTGCTCGGGGCCTTCCTGCCGATGCTCGACTTCTTCATCGTGAACGTCGCCCTGCCCAGCATCGACCAGGACCTGGCCGCCGGACCGGCGGTGCTGGAACTCGTCGCCGCCGGCTACGGCATCGCCTTCGCCGTCCTGCTCGTCCTCGGCGGGCGGCTCGGCGACACCTTCGGCCGCCGCCGGCTCTTCGTCGCCGGGGCCACCGCCTTCGCCGTCACCTCACTGGCCTGCGGCCTCGCCCCCGACGCGTGGTCCCTGGTCGCCGCCCGGGCCGCCCAGGGCGCCTCGGCCGCGCTGCTGATCCCGCAGGTGCTCGGCACCATCACCGCCGCCACCGACGGCGCCCGGCGCGGCCGCGCGCTCAGCGTCTACGGCGCGGTCGGCGGCATCTCCGTGGTGATCGGCCAGGTGCTCGGCGGGATGCTCGTCGCCGCCGACCTCTTCGGCACCGGCTGGCGCTCGGTCTTCCTGCTGAACGTCCCGTTCGCGCTGCTCGCCGTCCTCCTCGCCGTCCGGTACGTGCCGGAGAGCCGGGCCACCCGGGCCGCCGCCGTGGACGTACCCGGCACCGTGCTGCTCACCGCCTCCCTGCTCTCCCTGCTCGTCCCGCTGATGGAGGGCCGCGCGGCCGGCTGGCCGCTCTGGTCCTGGGTGCTGCTCGCCCTGTTCCCGGTGTTCGCCACCGCCTTCGCCCTGGTCGAGAGCCGCGCGGAGCGGCGCGGCGCCACCCCGCTGGTGCCGCCCAGCCTGCTGCGGATCCCCGAGATGCGGCGCGGCCTCGGCATCGCGCTGCCCTACTTCGCCGGCTTCGGCGGCTTCATGTTCGTCATCGCCGTCGCCCTCCAGCAGGGCCTGCGGCTCGGCGTGGTCGCCGCCGGCTGGGCGCTCGTCCCGATGGCCGTCGGCTACTTCACCGCCTCGCTCTCCGGCCCGCGGCTGATCGGCCGCTGGGGCAGCCGGGTGCTCAGCGCCGGTGCCGTGGTCCAGGCCCTCGGCCTCATCACCATCGCGCTGACCGTCCTCGCCGACGCGGACCACTTCTCCCCGCTGCGGATGGCCCCCGGCGTCGCCCTCGCGGGCATCGGGCAGGGTCTGATCGGCACCCCGCTGTTCCGGGTCGTGCTCGCCAAGGTGCCCGCCGCCCGGGCCGGCGTCGGCAGCGGCGTCCTCGCCACCGGCCAGCAGTCCAGCCTCGCCCTCGGCGTGGCCACCCTCGGCACCCTCTACCTGTCCCTCTCCCCCAGCCTCGGCATGGGCCGCGCGCTCGCCCTGTGCCTCGGCGTCCAGCTGCTGGGCTCCTTCACCGTGCTGTACCTGACCACCCGGCTGCCCCGCTCCATCGGCTGAGCCCCGCGGGCCCACGGGCCCGGGCGACGACGAACGGCCCCGCGACCGGTTCCCGCCGGTCGCGGGGCCGTCGCGCTGCGGTCGCGGGGCCGTCGCGCTGCCGCGACCGCCCGTACGGTCAGGCGAGCTCCCTGACCACGGACAGGTACTCCTG
The DNA here is from genome assembly GCF_042266305.1 of Kitasatospora sp. NPDC056076. Lineage (NCBI taxonomy): Bacteria > Bacillati > Actinomycetota > Actinomycetes > Kitasatosporales > Streptomycetaceae > Kitasatospora > Kitasatospora sp. NPDC056076. The sequence goes on along the minus strand of NZ_JBHJWG010000036.1, from coordinate 57,334 downwards.
GATGGCGTCGCGGTTGCGGGTCAGGCAGTGGATGCGGCGGGTCATCCGCTCGGTCTCGGACTCCAGGGTGTCGAGCATCTCCGGGGTGGCGTCCGCGAAGTGGATCTTCCGCGGGGCGTCCAGGCAGGGCAGGATCTGCTTGATGATCCGGGTCGGCAGCCCCGCGTCCAGCAGTCCGCGGATCTGGATCACCCGGTCGACCAGGTACTCGTCGTAGTCCCGGTACCCGTTCGCCTCGCGGCGCGGGAAGATCAGGCCCTGCTTCTCGTAGTAGCGCAGCAGGCGCGGCGAGGTCTCCGTCCGCCGGGCCAGTTCGCCGATCCGCATGTGACCACCCTCACGTCGGGGCCGGGTCGTTCCGGCTGGACCTTGACATCCGTGTCAACGATAGACGATCGGTCACATGCCGACCCACGAACTCCCCTCCCCCTCCTGCCCGATGACGACCCCGGCCACGGCCGGCGGCGCCGCCTCGACCCCCTCGCCCGACCCGGGGCTTCCGCTCGGCCCGGCGAGAGAGGCGCCACCGGCCGGACTGCCCTGGCCGGCGCTGCTCGCCCTGAGCACCGGCGGGTTCATCACCCTGATGACCGAGGCGCTGCCCGCCGGCGTCCTGCCCGCGATGAGCAGGGACCTCGGCGTCAGCCAGTCCGGCGCCGGACAGTCCGTCACCCTCTACGCGGTCGGCTCCATCGCGGCCGCCATCCCGCTGACCGCCGCCACCGCCGGCTGGCCGCGCAAGCGGCTGCTGCTCCTCGCCGTCGGCGGCTTCACCGTCGCCAACGCCGTCACCGCGGTCTCCGGCGACTACCCGCTCACCATGGCGGCCCGCTTCGCGGCGGGCCTGGTCGCCGGAATGCTGTGGGCCCTGCTGGCCGGGTACGCCCGCAGCATCGTCGCGCCCGAACAGCGCGGACGGGCCATGGCCGTCGCGATGGGCGGCGCCACGGTCGCCCTGTCCGTCGGGGTCCCGGCCGGCACCCTGCTCGCCGGGGCCGCCGGGTGGCGGGTCGCCTTCGGGCTGATGAGCGTCCTCGCGCTCGCCCTCGTCGGCTGGATCGCCGCAGCCGTCCCCCCGGTCCCCGGCCGGGCCGAACACGACCGGCTGCCGCTCCGGCAGGTGGTGCGGATCCCCGGCGTGGCGGCCGTCCTGGCCGTCACGGCGACCTTCGTACTCGCCCACAACGTCCTCTACACCTACGTCGCGGCCCTGCTCGAACCGCTGCACCTCGGCGGACGGACCGACACCGTGCTGCTCGTCCTCGGCCTGGCCTCGCTGGTGAGCATCGCCGCCACCGGAGCCCTGATCGACCGGCACCTGCGCACCCTGACCCTCACCGCCTGCCTCCTCGTCGGCGCCGCGACCCTGACCCTCGCCGGCGCCCTGCTCGGCTCGTCCCCCTGGCCCGTCTACGCCGCCGCCGCGATCTGGGGCCTCGGCTTCGGCGGCGTCGCCACCCTGCTGCAGACCGCCGTCGCCGACGCCGCCGACACGGCCGCCGACCTCGCCCAGTCCCTGCTGGTCACCTGCTGGAACCTCGGCATCGCCGCCGCCGCGTCCGCCGGCGGCCTCCTCCTCGACCACGCCGGACCGCGCTCCCTCCCCTGGTCGGCCCTCGCCCTGCTGGCCCTCGCCCTGGCCGTCACGGTGGCCGCCCGCCGCCACGGGTTCCCGGGCAAGGGGTGACGCCCGTCCGGGTGAACCGGCCGCCCCGGGCCAGAGATCAGGACTGCTCGACCGGGTGGCGGCCGGGGAGTTGATCGGAAATCACCCGCGAGGGACGGCTGATCGCCGTACTCACACCGCCGGCCCCGGAGCAGCGGGTGCTGGAGAACCTCGTACGCGACTGCACCAGCGGCCGACGGGATCCCGCCCTCGATCGCCGTCCGGCTCCCGTCGGCCACCGAGGCCCTCCACGGGATGCGCGACGAGGGAGGTCGCTGATCGGCCTCGGCTCCTGCCCGCTCCGATCCCCCGGGCCACCGGCGGCGCCCCTGCCTAGGCGGCCGTCCCCCTCCCCGGGGGCAGTCCGCCGATGAAGGTGTCCAGGCGGGCGACGGCGGTGCGGAGCAGGTCGATGGATCCGGTCGGGTCGTCCGGGAGTTCGAGGCCGTGGTCGGCGGCGGGGAGTTCCAGGACCTGGTGGCCGGTGGCGTCGGCGACGCTCCGGTCCCACAGCCTGTCGGCGCTGCCGCCGATCAGGAGGGTCGGCGCGGTGGCCCGGCGGAGGGTGCGGGCCACGTGGTCGAGGGTGAGCACCGGGGTGAGCCAGGCGGCCGGGAGGGCGCGGTCCGCGGCGAGGCCGGCGGCCAGGGAGCCCAGCGACTTGCCGACCGGCAGGCGGCAGGCACCGCCCTCCGCGTCGACGGCCGCGCCGACCTGCCGCTCGACCCAGGCGATCCGCTGCTCCGTCGTGAACTCGGCGAACGCCTCCGGGATCCGCCACCACAGCTCCTGGACCGTCCAGCCGTGCCGGGCCAGGACCGAGGAGGCGAAGTGCAGCAGTGGACGGGCGGGCGAGTAGCCGACGCCCGGGACGACCAGCGCGACCCGGTCCGGGTCGCCGTCGATGCGGGTGGGGAGGCTCGGTGCGGGGGAGGCGGACATGCCCGCAGGCTACTGCCGTCCGCCCTGGCGGGTGCCGGTCAGGCCCGGCTCCCCTCCGGGAGGACGGCCTGGGGCCGGGTGCCGACCACCGCGAGGGTGCCGGCCACGGCGATCGCGGCGAAGACGGCCAGCGCCCCGGTGACGCCGACCGCACCGGCCAGCGCGCCGCCCAGCAACGCGCCCACCGGCATGACGAGTTGGCCGATCGAGCGGGACAGGCCGAGCACCCGCCCCAACTGCTCCGGCGGGGACAGCTGTTGCTGCAGGGTCACCCAACTGACGCCCCAGACCGTCGCGCAGAAGCCGAACACCGCCTGGTAGACGACCAGCACCGGAAGGGCCGCCCCGAGCGAGGCCAGCGGGATCAGGAACAGGGCGGCCGCGGCCAGCGGGCCGAAGAGCGGGATCACCCTGGTCAGCCCGACCCGCCGGATCACCCGCTTCGCGGTGAGCACCGCCGTCACCGCGGCGATGCTGTAGACGGCCTGGGTCAGACCGAGCTCCCCGGGGCTCAGGTCCACGACCTGGTAGGCGAAGTAGGCGAACAGCCCGGCCAGCCCGGCCCCGCCCAGGTTGAGCGCCGCCGCGGCGACGGCCAGCCGGGCCAGCAGCGGCCGGCCGCGCAGGACGTCGACGCCCTCCCGCAGCGAGGCCGCGACCCCCGGCCGGGCGGCGGCCTGCGGCGGCTCCTCGTCCCGGCGGAGCCGGGGCAGGCTCATGGCGAGGGCGGACAACCCGTAACTGACCGCGTCCGCGACCATCGCGGTGGCCGCCCCGACCGCCTGCACCAGCGCGGCGGCCAGCCCCGGCCCGGCGATCTGGCCGACCGAACGGGCCCCGGCCAGCTTGGCGTTGACCGCCACCAGGCCGTCCTTCGGCACGAAGTCCGCCACCACGGTCGGCACCGCGATGGCGGAGATCCCGCCCAGCGCCCCGGAGACCGCCGCGACCGCGCAGAGGTGGGCCAGCGTCAGCGCACCGGCGGCGTGCGCCAGCGGGACGGTGGCGATCAGCAGCAGCTGGGCGAGGTCCACCGCGACCAGCAGTCGCCGCCGGGAGGCGACCCGGTCCACCAGCACCCCGGCGAACGGGCCGGTCAGCCCCTGCACCCCGTACTCCAGGGCGAACAGCAGCGAGGCCGCCAGCGGCCCGGCGTCCAGCAGCAGGATCGCCAGCGCGGGCAGGGCCAGCGCCGTGACCTGGGTGCCCGCCACGCTGACGCCCTGCGAGAACATCAGGGCCGGTACGGCGTTCCGCGAGGCCCGCGGAGCGGTCGGCGGACCGGCCGCGGGGGGACGTCCTGCGCCATCATCTGCCATACGCCCCAAGCTACTTCAGCTATGGCGGACGGGCACCCCGGTCCGCGATACTTGGTTCGCACAGTGATCGAGTCCGAAGGAAGGGGGAGCTCATGAGCTTCGTTCTCGCGTTCCTGGCCGCCCTGGCGGCCGTCGTCGTCGGCACCACCCTGTTCCTGGCCCGTCGCGACCGGGCCCACCGACGGTGGGCGGACGGCACGGAGGGCCTGCTGATCGAGCGGCGGCGGACCTCCCAGGCCGCCCGGATCCGCACCACCCACTCCACCTGGGCCACCCACCACGGCAACGGCCTGTTCCCCGACGACCTCCAGACGCACTACGTCTGACGGGGCGACGCCAGGGCGGACGCGGCGGTGCGGCGCCGCGGCGGACGCGGCAGTGCGGCGGCGGACGGAAACCCGGGTGCACCCACCGGCCCGGCCGCGCGACACTACCCCGCATGAGCTCCGACGCCGCCCCGACCCCGCAGGTCCGGGCCCTCGACCACGTGGCCTCGCTCGCCGCCGGCCCGCCGGTCGACCCGGCCCTGCGGGTGACCCTCAACTTCCACCCGGACCGGGTCTCCCGCGGCCGGGCCGTCCTCGACGCCCTGGCCGAGGACGGCGTCTACCTCTCCCAGTTCGCCACCGGCACCAGCAACGGCGGCCTGACCGCCCACCCGGGCGGGGACCGCTGGCGCTGGGAGAGCCGGATCTTCAACGGCGCCTACGACGACGCGGCCCCCGGCGAACGCCCCGTCTACGGTGCCCTCGACCACCGCCGCAATCCCGTCGGCGCCGCACCCCGCTTCGGGTCCGCGCACTTCCGGCTCACCGCCCCCGCCCTGGAGCGCACCACCTTCTGCTACCCGGACAGCTTCCTGGAGCCCACGGACTTCGGCACCGCAGCCCACATGGGGCTCATCCCGCTCGCCCTGGCCGACGACCGGGACGCCCTCGACGACTGCATCGAGGCGCACGTCCACGGCCCGGTCCGGCTGGCCGTGGACGTCGAGGCCCTGGTGCTGGACCCCTGCTACCGGAACACCCCGGTCGAGGACGCCGCCCGCCGCCTCCCCTGCCCGCTGGAGTGGCACCCCGGCTTCCGGCTCACCGTCGAGGAGCTCCGCCGCCACCCCGACTACCGCGGCCAGGAGTTCGTCGACCTCGGCGCCCGGATCGCCGAGGACGGCGCCCTCGACCCCCGGATCATCGGCGCCGCCGCCGCGACCGGCCGCCACGACCCCCAGGACCTCAAGAGGGTGTGGCACTACCTCGCCCGCTTCGGCGCCCCCGCGTAGGGGGGTCGGCGGATCCTCGCGGCCCGGTGCGACAGCCCGGCGCCGCCCTGCTCCGGTGACCCGCGTCGCTCCTCCCGCCGCGGTTACCCTGGGGGCGGCGCCGGAGCCGGGGCGCGATCGAGAACCGAGGTCTCCCCTTGTCCGAGTACCAGGCCGCGCCGCGGACGGTCGTCGAGGCCTGCTTCGACCCGCAGGGCACCGCTTCCCTCGCCTACGTCTACGACCTCGCCGCCGCGGCCGGACTCGCCGACCAGCCGGTCCGGCTGGCGATCCGCCGGCTGGAGGCCGCGGGCGTCCTCCGGCAGGAGGGCCGCGGCCGCAAGGGCCGCCTCCTGCTGACCGACGCGGGCCGGCTCCGCTCCGACACGGACGTCCGCCTCGTCCGCCTCGCCTACGCCCAGGACGCCGGACTCGCCCCCTGGGACGGGCTCTGGCGGCTCCACACCTTCTCCGTACCGGAACAGCGCCGCCCCGAACGCGACGCCCTCCGCACCGCGCTGACCCGCCTCGGCGCCGCCCCGCTCGCCCCCGGCGCCTACCTCAGCCCGCACGACCTGCTGGCCGAACTCGTCGGCGAGACCTCGGAGTCCACCGTCGGCAGCTACCTGGTCACGGCGGAGGCCACCCGGCTGACCGGCCCCGGGTTCACCGACCCGGCCTCCGTCGCGGAGCGCCTGTGGCCCGCGGCCGACACCCACGCCGCCTACCGGCCGCTCGCCGAGGCGCTCGCCGCGGAACCGGTCGGCACCGACCACGGCTCCCCCGAACTCATCGGCACCGACCACGGCTCCCCCGCACTCGTCGCCTCCGCCCTGGGGTTGGCCGACGCGTTCAGCCGGGCGCTGGAGCACGACCCACTGCTGCCGCCCGAACTGCGGCCCGCCCCCTGGCCGCCCGCACGACTGCGCCACGCCTTCCGGGAGCGGTGGGCGGCGATCCGGCGCCAGGCCCCCGACCTGTCCCTCTTCCGCGCCTTCGACCCGCCCGGGGCAGAAAAGGCCTGAGCGCCGGGAAAAGCAGTTGGCCCGGCGTCCCCGCCGCTCCGACAATCGCCGGATGACCGATGACCAGATCGACCCGGCCCGCCTGCGCGCCGCCCGCCGGGCCTGTACCCGCTTCCTCTCCGGCGCCCGCCCGCTCACCATGCGCGAGCGCCTCGCCGCGCTCGCCGAGGCGGTCGAGCCGGACGCCCACCCCGACATCTACGGGAACGGCGGGCCGGTCGGGGAGCTGGAGGAGCGCACCGCCGCGCTCCTCGGCACCGAGGACGCGGTGTTCTTCCCCAGCGGGACGATGGCCCAGCAGGTCGCCCTGCGCCACCACGCCGAGCGGACCGGCAACCCGGCCGTCGCGCTCCACCCGCAGAGCCACCTCGAACGGCACGAACGCCACGCCCACATCCAGCTCACCGGCCTGCGCAGCCTCTGGCCCACCACCGAGGCGCGGCAGCCGACCGCCGACGACCTGCGCGGCCTCGGCGAACCGTTCGGCACCCTGGTGGTGGAACTCCCGCTCCGCGACCCGGGCTTCCTCCTGCCCAGCTGGGACGAGCTCACCGAGCTGGTCGCCGCCGCCCGCGAGGCCGGTGCCCGGGTGCACTTCGACGGCGCCCGCCTCTGGAACACCACGACCCACTTCGGCCGGCCGCTGGACGAGATCGCCGCCCTGGCCGACAGCGTCTACGTCTCCTACTACAAGGACCTCGGCGGCATCAGCGGGGCCGCCCTCGCCGGGGACAAGGCCTTCACCGCCTACGCCCGCACCTGGCGCCACCGTTACGGCGGCCAGCTCTACCAGCAGTGGCCGGCCGCCCTCGCCGCGCTCGCCGGCCTGGACACCGAGCTCCCCCGGATCCCCGGCTACACCCGCCACGCGGCGACCCTCGTCCCCGCCCTGGCCGCCCTTCCCGGGGCGCGGATCCTCCCGGAGGCGCCGCCCACCCACGACTTCCAGCTCTGGCTCCCCCACCCGGCGCGCGTCCTGAACGCCGCCACCCTCGCCCTCGCCGAGCGGGAGGGGACCTGGTTCCTGGACTGGACCGACGCCGCCCCCGGCCTCGCCATGGCCGAGGTCCGACTGGCGGGCTCGGCCCAGGACTGGACGGCGCAGGAGGTCACCGGACTCGGGCTGCGCTTCCTGGAGCTGGTCGCCGCCGAACGGGACTGACCCCCGGGAGGGCCGGCCCTCCGAGGGAGCCCGCCGTCAAACGGATGGCGGGCGCCCGACCCTTCGTGTCAGAATGACGATTATGAGCAAGCAGCAGGCCGGAGACTTCGCCGACGTCCGCAGCCGCGAGCAGTTGGCGGGCCTGATGGCCACCGGGGCGCGGCCGAAATGGGTGATGTTCTGGGGGCACACCGCCCGCAAGGGCGGCGGGACGCGACAGGAGTGCCTGAGCCAGTGGTGGCCCGGGCAGTTCACCGTCGACGGGGTGGCGTACGCCTCCGCCGAGCACTGGATGATGGCCGGCAAGGCCCGGATGTTCGGCGACCGGGCGATCGAGCAGCAGGTGCTGGCGGCCCGGACACCCGCCGAGGCGAAGAAGCTGGGCCGGCTGGTCCGGGACTTCGACGACGAGACCTGGACGGCGGGCCGGTTCGACCTGGTGGTCGAGGGGAACGTCGCGAAGTTCGGCCAGGACGAGACCCTGCGGGAGTACCTGCTCGGCACGGGCGGCCGCGTCCTGGTCGAGGCCAGCCCGGTGGACCGGATCTGGGGCATCGGCCTCGGCGCGGACGACATCCGGGCCGAACGCCCGCTGGAGTGGCGGGGGTTGAACCTGCTCGGGTTCGCACTGATGGAGGCGCGGGCGCAACTGGCCGGATGAGGCCGGTCGCTCCCCGGCCGGACGGGGCGGCCCCGCCGCGGAGCGCGACCGGCGCACTTCTCGCAACGGCCGCCCTCTGCGCGCTCCTTGACACCACTCGGGCACGACTGGTCGCGCTCTCGTAACTCCATCGCCACATTCCGACGCCAGGATGTCCCGCAGTCAGGGTACAGATGGACAGGTTGGGGCGATCATGCGCATGCGGTCGACGGAAGAATCCGCAGGCCAGCAACCGGAGGGCGAGCAACGGGCCGCCGAACTCCGGTCGGAACTGGACGAGTTGCTCCGCGCGAGCCGTTACGCGGGCCAACGCGAACGCCGGCTGAACGAGGCGATACGGGCAGCCCCGGGCCGCCGGCGCCCGGACGACGACCTGCTGCGGCAGCTCGCCCAGGCCCGCACCCTGCGCGAGGGCCTGGGCGCGCGCTGCCTGCAACTGAGCGATCAGTTAAGGGAATTGGAGATCCACCTCAGACAGCGGCCGCACCCCCGGCCCGCCCCGGAGCAGGCGGATCACCCGCCCCTCTCTCCTCACCAGCCCCCACCACCCCCGCCACCGGCGCCGACCCCACCCCCGGCCCCGATCCCGGCAACGGCCCCGCCCCCCGCAGCGGCGCCGTCTCCCGCTCCACCCGTCCGCCCCGACCTCGGCGCCCTCACCGAGCGGATCACCGGACTCCACCGCAGCGGCGCCCTCCCCGAGGCCGGGGAGCTGCTGGACCGGGCCGCCGCCCACCTCGCCCCCGCCGACGCCGCCCTGCTGGTCGGGATGCTCTCCCGGCGCGGCCCGACCGGCGCCTCGCTCCAACTGGCCCGGACGGCTGCCCGGGGCGCCCCCGAGCACGCCGTCACGGTGCTGGCGGAGCTGCGGGAGCTGGGCCTGGCCGAGGAGGCCGCCGAACTGTTCCACGCCTTCCGGGCCTACCCGGCCGCCGCGGTCCCGGCCCTGCTCGCCGCGCTGGAGCGGGCCGGGCAGCACGCCGACAGCGCCACGCTGCTCTGGGAGTGGGGCTCGGCACCGACCCCGGAGCTGACCTCGCTGGCCGCCGGCCTCCAGCAGCACGGCCGCCCCGCCGACGTCCGCACGCTGCTGCGCCAGGCGGCCGGCCGCCCGACCGCGGACCTGGCCGGACTCGCGACCGAGCTGCCGCCCGCGCTCGCCACCCTCCTGCTGCACGAGCTGGCGGCCCTGCGCCCGCCGGTCGAACTGGTGCGCCTGGCCGCCGCGCTGGAGAACCACCGGGACCTCTACGGGCAGCTGCTGGCCGCCCTGCTCGCCGACGGCACCCGCCACCGCACCACCCTGGCCGCCCTGCGCACGGCCGGCCTGCCGACCGCCCCGCCGGCCGCCCCCCGCTCCCGCTGGGGCCGGCGGTAGCCCCCCGCCCCCGGAACGACAGGAACGCAGGGAGCCCCCGGCCCGCCTCCACGAAGGAGGACGGCCGGGGGCTCCCCGAAGCACCGCAGTACCGGACTACCGAAGCACCGGACTACCGAAGGACCGGACTCAGCAGCCGATCAGCCGCGCCGCCAGGTAGCCCTTCACCTGGTCGAGCGACACGCGCTCCTGCGACATGGTGTCGCGGTCGCGCACGGTCACGGCGTTGTCCTCAAGGGTGTCGAAGTCGACCGTGACGCAGAACGGCGTGCCGATCTCGTCCTGGCGGCGGTAGCGCTTGCCGATCGCGCCCGCGTCGTCGAACTCGACGTTCCACGCGGTGCGCAGGTCGGCGGCCAGGCCGCGGGCCTTCGGGGAGAGCTCGGCGTTGCGCGACAGCGGCAGCACGGCGACCTTGACCGGGGCCAGGCGCGGGTCGAGCCGCATGCCGACGCGCTTCTCCATGACGCCCTTGGCGTTCGGCGCCTCGTCCTCGAAGTAGGCGTCGATCAGGAAGGCCAGCATGGCGCGGTTGAGGCCGGCCGCCGGCTCGATGACGTACGGGAAGTACCGCTCGCCGCTCTCCTGGTCGAAGTACCGGAGGTCCTTGCCGGAGGCCTCGCTGTGCACCCGCAGGTCGTAGTCCGTGCGGTTGGCGACGCCCTCCAGCTCGGAGAACTCGGAGCCGCCGAAGTTGAAGCGGTACTCGATGTCCACGGTGCGCTTGGCGTAGTGGGAGAGCTTCTCCTTCGGGTGCTCGAAGAAGCGCATGTTCTCGGTGCGCATGCCGAGGTCGACGTACCAGTCCCAGCGCTGCTGGAGCCAGTACTCGTGCCACTGCTCGTCGTCGCCCGGCTTGACGAAGAACTCCATCTCCATCTGCTCGAACTCGCGGGTGCGGAAGATGAAGTTGCCGGGGGTGATCTCGTTGCGGAAGCTCTTGCCGGTCTGGGCGATGCCGAACGGCGGCTTCTTGCGCGACGTGGTCTGGACGGAACTGAAGTTGGTGAAGATGCCCTGGGCGGTCTCGGGGCGCAGGAACGCCAGGCCGCTCGCCTCCTCGGTGACGCCGAGGTGGGTCTTCAGCATGCCCGAGAAGTCCTTGGGCTCGGTGAACTGGCCCTTGGTACCGCAGTCGGGGCAGTTGACGTCCTTGAGGCCGTTCGGCGGCGGGAAGCCGTGCTTGGCCTCGTACTTCTCCTCCAGGTGGTCGGCCCGGTGGCGCTTGTGGCAGGAGAGGCACTCGGTCAGCGGGTCGTTGAAGGTGGCGACGTGGCCGGAGGCCTCCCAGACCTCGCGGGCCAGGATCACCGACGAGTCGAGTCCGACGACGTCCTCGCGGGCCTGGACCATCGTGCGCCACCACTGGCGCTTGATGTTCTCCTTGAGTTCGACGCCCAGCGGCCCGTAGTCCCAGGCGGCACGCGTGCCGCCGTAGATCTCGCTGCAGGGGTAGACGAAGCCTCGGCGCTTGCTCAGGCTGACGATCGTGTCGATCTTGTCGGCGGCCACAGTGCTCTCTTCAGTACGTACGGCACGGTCAGGGCACGGCTGGTTGCTCGTACCCGAATACCCAAGGTTACCGGCCGGACGGGTACGGGTTTCAAATCGATATGGTCCGGCTCCCCCCGTCCACGGCCACCTGTCGTTCACCCGTCCGAGTGAGTTGACAATCATTTCCACTTGAGATGAGAATGATTGTCATGATGATCGGACTGCTCAGCCGCCGGACCCGCAAGACCGCCGCCCTCGCCGTCGCCGCCCTCGCCTCCTCACTGGCCCTCACGGCCTGCGGCGGCAGCAGCAGCGCCCAGGGCACGGACGGCAAGCTGAACGTCGTCGCCTCCTTCTACCCGATGGAGTTCCTGGCCCAGCAGATCGGCAAGGAGCACGTCTCGGTCACCGACCTCACCGCGCCCGGCGTCGAGCCGCACGACCTGGAACTCACCGCCAAGCAGGTCGCCGGCGTCCAGAAGGCCGACGCGATCCTCTACCTCAAGGGCCTCCAGCCCACCGTCGACCAGGCCGTCGACCAGTCGGGCAGCAAGCACAAGATCGACGCCACCGCCGCCAGCCCGCTGGTCGACCACCACCTCGACGAGGGCACCGCCGAGGGCGACGGCCACAAGCACGAGGGCCCGGCCGGCGACCCGCACGTCTGGCTCGACCCGAGCCGCTACGCCGCGATCGCCAAGAGCGTCGGCGCCGAGTTCGCCAAGGCCGACCCCGCCCACGCCGCCGACTACCGGAAGAACACCGACGACCTGGTCACCCGGCTCACCGCCCTGGACCAGGAGTTCCGGACCGGGCTGCAGGACGTCAAGACCAAGACCTTCGTCACCAGCCACGCCGCCTTCGGCTACCTCGCCGACCACTACGGCCTCACCCAGGTCGCCATCAACGGCGTCGACCCGGAGTCCGAGCCCACCCCGGCCCGCCTCGCCGAGGTGCAGAAGGCCGCCAAGGACAACGGCGTCACCACGATCTTCTTCGAGACCCTGGTCAGCCCCAAGCTCGCCGACACCGTCGCCAAGGACCTCGGCCTCAAGACCGCCGTGCTGGACCCGCTGGAGGGCGTCAAGACTGATGCATCCAACGGCGCCGCCAAGGACGACTACCTGACCGTCATGAAGCAGAACCTGGCCAACCTCCGGGCCGCCCTCGGCGCGCCCACGGCGACCGCCGCCCCCACCCCCGCGAGCTGACGGGACGCACCACCATGACCCACCCGATACCCCCGGCCGTCCGCCTCCTCGACGCCGTCGCCTCGCGCGGCGGCCGGCCGGTGCTGCGCGGCGTCGACCTCACCGTCCGACCCGGCGAGGTCGTCGCCCTGCTCGGCGCCAACGGCTCCGGCAAGTCGACCACCGTCAAGGCCGTGATCGGCTCCGTGCCGCTGGAGCAGGGCACCCTGGAGCTGTTCGGCACCCCGTACGGCTCCTTCCGCGCCTGGCACCGGATCGGGTACGTCCCGCAGCGCACCACCGCCGCCTCCGGCGTCCCCGCCACCGTGCGCGAGGTGGTCTCCACCGGGCGGCTGGCGCAGCACCGGCTGCTGCCGTTCCGCCGCCGGGACCGCGCCGCGGTGGACGGCGCGCTGGCCGCCGTCGGCATGCTGGACCGGGCCGGGGACGGCGTCGCCGACCTCTCCGGCGGCCAGCAGCAGCGGGTCCTGATCGCCCGCGCCCTGGTCGGCACCCCCGACCTGCTGATCATGGACGAGCCGATGGCCGGCGTCGACGCCGCCAGCCAGCAGGTGCTCGCCGACACCCTGCGCGCCGAGGTCGGCCGCGGCGCCTCGGTGCTCCTGGTGCTGCACGAACTCGGGCCGCTGGAGCCGCTGATCGACCGCGCCGTGGTGCTGCGGGACGGCTGCGTCGCGCACGACGGCCCGCCGGTTCCCAACACCGGCCTGCACGCGCTGCCCGGCCACGACCACGTCCACCCGCACGCCGACCTCACCCCGCCGAGGCTGCTCGCATGACCGAGATGCTCTCCTACGACTTCATGCAGCGCGCCCTGCTGGCCGCCGTACTGGTCGGGATCACCGCCCCCGCCGTCGGGATCTACCTGGTGCAACGCCGCCAGGCGCTGATGGGCGACGGCATGGGCCACGTCGCGATGACCGGCGTCGGCCTCGGCTTCATCTTCCAGACCAGCCCGGTCTGGATGGCCGTGCTGGTCTGCGTGCTCGGCGCCGTCACCATGGAGCTGGTCCGCTCGCGCGGCAACCAGCGCGGCGACATCGCCCTGGCGATGCTCTTCTACGGCGGCATGGCCTGCGGCAAGCTGCTCGTCTCGATGTCCGCCCAGGCCGGGGCCGGCTCGCTGGAGAGCTACCTGTGGGGCTCGATCCTCACCGTCGCCCCCGCCGACCTGGCCACCATCGCGGTGCTCGGGGCCGTGGTCATCGCGGTCACCGTCGGCCTGCGCCGCCAGCTCTTCGCGATCTGCCAGGACGAGGACTTCGCCCGGGTCACCGGCGTTCCGGTGCGCACCCTCAACCTGCTGCTCGCGGTGATGGCCGCGGTCACCGTCACGGTCGCCATGCGGGTGGTCGGCCTGCTGCTGGTCAGCGCGCTGATGGTGGTCCCGGTGGTCGCCGCCCAGCAGTTGACCCGCTCCTTCGCCGCCACCCAGGCCGCCTCGATCGCGCTCGGCGTGGTGGTCTCGCTGGCCGGCGTCACCGGTTCCTACCAGCTCGACGTGCCCTCCGGCCCGGCCATCGTGCTGCTCGCCATCGCGGTGTTCGCGGTGTTCAGCGCGATCGCCGCCCCGCTGGCCCGCCGTCGCCACCGGCGCCGCGGCGACGCCGACCCGGCCCCCCAGGTCTGCGACGTCCGGCTCCCGGACCGAATCCCCGACGCCTTCCCCGACGGAATCACCGACGCCTTCCCCGACCCGATCCCCGACCCGATCCCCGGCCGCGGCACCGGCCGGATCCCCGGCCAGGACCCGGGAAGGACTTCCTCCGACACGACCACTCCGGAGCGGCGGGCCGGGCTGGCACAATGAGGTGCGTGACGCCCACGACCCCAGGAGGACCCACGGTGACCACCGCAGGCCCGTCGCCGCGCGCCCGCTCGACCCGGCAGCGAGCCGCCGTCTCGGCGGCCCTGGACGAGATCGCGGACTTCCGCAGCGCCCAGGAGCTCCACGACCTGCTCAAGCACCGCGGGGACTCCGTCGGTCTGACCACGGTCTACCGCACCCTCCAGTCGCTCGCCGACGCCGGTGAGGTGGACGTGCTGCGCACCGCCGACGGCGAGGCCGTCTACCGCCGGTGCAGCAGCGGGCACCACCACCACCTGGTCTGCCGGCACTGCGGCGCCACCGTCGAGGTCGAGGGCCCCGCGGTCGAGCGCTGGGCCAACTCGGTCGCCGCCGAGCACGGGTTCAGCGACATCGCGCACACCCTGGAGATCTTCGGCACCTGCGCGGACTGCGCGAAGAAGGGCTGAACGGCCGTCCGTACGGGGGCAGCCCGCGCGGACGACGGCCGAAGGGCCCGCGGGAACGGTTCGTTCCCGCGGGCCCTTCGGCATGCGCGCACCGGTCGGCGTCAGCGCTGGGTGGGCAGCTCCAGCGGCGCGGCGACCTCGTTCGGGATCGCCCCGCCGAAGCGGCGGTCGCGCATCGCGAACTGCTCGCAGGCGCGCCACAGGTCGCGGCGGTCGAAGTCCGGCCAGAGCACGTCCTGGAACACGAACTCGGCGTACGCGGACTGCCAGAGCAGGAAGTTGGAGGTGCGCTGCTCGCCGCTGGGGCGCAGGAAGAGGTCCACGTCCGGCATGTCCGGGTGGTACATGTACTTGGCGATGGTCTTCTCGTTGACCTTCTTCGGGTCCAGCCGGCCGGCCGCCACGTCCAGCGCGATCGCCTGCGCGGCGTCGGCGAGTTCGGCCCGGCCGCCGTAGTTGACGCACATGTAGAGCGTCACCGCGTCGTTGCCCTTGGTCTGCTCCTCGGCGACCTGGAGCTCCTGGACGACGCTCTTCCACAGCTTGGGCATCCGGCCGGCCCAGCGGATCCGCACGCCCATCGCGTCCATCTCGTCACGGCGGCGGCGGATGACGTCCCGGTTGAAGTTCATCAGGAACTTCACCTCGTCGGGCGAGCGCTTCCAGTTCTCGGTGGAGAACGCGTACAGCGAGATGTTCTTGACGCCGAGCTCGATCGCGCCCTTGAGCACGTCCAGCACCACGGACTCGCCGATCTTGTGGCCCTCGGTGCGGGGCAGCCCGCGCTCCTTGGCCCAGCGGCCGTTGCCGTCCATCACGATGGCGACGTGGTCCGGGACCAGCTCGCCGGGGAGCTTCGGGGGCTTGGCGCCGCTGGGGTGCGGGGTCGGGGGTTCGTAGACCCGCTGCTTGCCGCCGCCGAAGAGCCGTCGCGCTGCCATGTGCTCACTTCTCCACGTATCTCATCGAGCGGATGCCCCGCTCCAGGTGCCACTGCAGATAGGCCGCGACCAGGCCGCTGCCCTCCCGCCAGTACCGCGGCTCGCAGGCGTCGGCCGTCCGCCAGTCCCCTGACAGCAGCGCCCCGAGCAGTACCAGTGTCTCAGGGGAGGGTACGGCACATCCGGGCACTCGGCAGTCCGCGCAGAGCACCCCCCCTGCGGGGAGGGAGAAGAAACGGTTCGGCCCGTCCAGGCCGCATTTGGCGCAGTCCGTGAAGCTCGCGCCGTACCCGTTCACCGCGAGCGAGCGCAGCAGGAAGGCGTCCAGCACCAGGTGCGACTCGTGCGTCCCGGCCGCCAGCACCCGCAGTCCGCCCACCAGCAGCAGGTACTGCTGGACGGCCGGCTCGCCCTCGTTCTCGGCGAAGCGCTCGGCCGTCTCCAGCATCGCCGTGCCGGCGGTGTAGCGGCCGTAGTCGGTGACGATCGATCCGCCGTACGGGGCGATGGTCTCCACCTGGGTGCACAGCGGCAGCCCGCGCCCGACCAGCTCGCTCCCCCGGCTGAAGAACTGCACGTCCACGTGCGAGAACGGCTCCAGCCGGGCGCCGAACTTGGACTTGGTCTTGCGCACCCCGCGCGCCACCGCCCGCACCTTGCCGTGGTGGCGGGTCAGCAGGGTGATGATCCGATCGGCCTCGCCGAGCTTCTGCGCCCGCAACACGACGCCGTCGTCCCGGAAAAGACTCATGCCCCCCATTGTCCCCCAGGGCTCTGACAGCCGTGGACAGCCGTGTTGCCCGCACCGGGGGCCGTGGGGGAGGACCACTGCGGTGCGGGTCACGGCGGGCCCGGAGGGGGGCGGGCCCGTTTGTGGGGGATACGGAAGGTCCGGAGGGGCGGGGCCGAGGCCCTACAGGTTCTCGTACGGTGCCCGGGTCGCCGCCTCCAGCAGCGCCGGCACCTGGCTCTGCGGCAGGTCCAGGCAGCTGCCGACCGCGGCCAGCGCCTCGCGCTCCTGCGGCAGGTAGCGCCCGTCCGCCAGGGCGATCGCCGCGCCCAGCAGCAGCAGCCGCTCCCGGCCCTGCTGGGCCAGGTGCGGGGCGAGCGGTTCGAGCACCGCGTGCAGTTCCACGGTCAGGCCGCCCGCCATCCCGTGGGCGTCGTGGAGTTCGCCGCCGAGCCCGGACAGCGCGGCGAGCGCGGCCAGCACCTGGGCCTCGCCGCAGTCCTCGAACCCGGCCTCGCGCACCGCCGTGCAGGCCGCCTCGCGGGCCGCCCGGTGGGCGGTGCCGCCGGCCGCGAGCAGGGCCAGGGCGATGGTGTACTGGGCGTCCCGCAGCATCGCACCGAGGCGCACGCTGGTGGGCTGCTCCAGGGACTCGACGCCGTAGCGCCCGTGGCAGCTGGTGCACTGCACGCTGCCGATCACCGGTCCGAGCGGCGCGACCGGCGTCCCCAGCAACCGCAGCCACCGCCGGCCGTGCTGCCGGCGGTAGTTGCGGTCCCCGCCGCAGCCCGGACAGAAGAAATCACCGAGAACATCGGTCCGCCACCTCGGGCGAACACCCCACAACCTGGTCACGGCGCCACTCCCCAGACATGGCAGGCGGCCTGCACAACTATGGACAGGTCACGCGACCGGACACCGAGGCCGTCCCACCGACCCGGCTTGCCGGTGGATCGATGTTGCCACGGTTACCGGCACGTGTCAGTACCTCGAACGGCTTCCGATCCGAAAAAATGTGGCGCAGGCCACAGCCCGCCCGGGACGCCCGACGGACACGGCGAAGGGCCGTCCCGCGGGACGGCCCTTCGCGTACCACCCGCGGGAGTTAGCCGCGCTGCGAGCGGTTGACGGCACTGATCATCGCCTTCAGCGAGGCCAGCACGGTGTTGCCGTCGATGCCCACGCCCCACAGCACCTTGCCGTCCACCGCGCACTCCACGTACGCGGCCGCCTGGGCGTCGCCGCCCTCGCTCAGCGCGTGCTCGGCGTAGTCCAGCACCCGTACGTCCACGCCGATCCGGGCCAGCGCGTCCGCGAAGGCCGAGACCGGGCCGTTGCCGGTACCGGTCAGGGTCACCGGCGCACCGTCCACCACGGCCTCGGCGGTCAGCGCGTCCCGGCCGTCCTCGGTGGTCAGGGTGCGCGAACCGGCCAGCGACAGCCGGCCCCACGGGTTGCCGGTGGTCGGCAGGTACTCGTCCTCGAAGACCCGCCAGATCTCCGCCGGGCTGACCTCGCCGCCCTCGGCGTCGGTCTTGGCCTGGATGATCCGGGAGAACTCGATCTGCATCCGGCGCGGCAGGTCCAGCTTGTGGTCGTTCTTGAGGACGTACGCCACCCCGCCCTTGCCGGACTGGCTGTTGACCCGGATGACCGCCTCGTAGGTGCGGCCGACGTCCTTCGGGTCGATCGGCAGGTACGGCACGCCCCAGGTGTGCTCCGCCACCGGCACCCCGGCCGCCTTCGCGTCCGCCTCCAGGGCGTCGAAGCCCTTCTTGATGGCGTCCTGGTGCGAGCCGGAGAAGGAGGTGTACACCAGGTCCCCGGCGTACGGGTGGCGCGGGTGCACCTCCATCTGGTTGCAGTACTCGGCGGTGCGGCGCACCTCGTCGATGTCGGAGAAGTCGATCTGCGGGTCGATGCCCTGCGAGAACAGGTTCATCCCCAGCGTCACCAGGTCGACGTTGCCGGTCCGCTCGCCCTGCCCGAACAGGCAGCCCTCGATCCGGTCCGCGCCCGCCATGTAGGCCAGCTCGGCGGAGGCCACGGCGGTGCCGCGGTCGTTGTGGGGGTGCACCGACAGGCAGACGAACTCGCGGCGCGACAGGTTGCGCGACATCCACTCGAACTGGTCGGCCTGGACGTTCGGGGTGGCCCGCTCGACGGTGGCCGGCAGGTTCAGGATGATCTCGCGGCCCTCACCGGGCTGCCAGACGTCCATCACCGCCTCGCAGACCTCCAGCGCGAAGTCCAGCTCGGTGTCCACGAAGATCTCCGGCGAGTACTGGTAGCCGAAGACGGTGTCGTCGCCCAGCAGCTTCTCCGCGTACTCCATGACCAGCCGGGTGCCGTCCACCGCGATCGCCTTGGTGGCCGCCTCGTCGTTGCGGAACACCACCCGGCGGAACAGCGGCGCGGTCGCGTTGTACAGGTGGACGGTCGCCCGCGGGGCGCCGACCAGCGCCTCGACGGTCTTCTCGATCAGCTCCTCGCGGGCCTGGGTCAGCACCGAGATGGTGACGTCCTCCGGGATCGCCCCCTCCTCGATCAGCGACCGCACGAAGGCGTGGTCGGTGGCGCCGGAGGACGGGAAGCCGACCTCGATCTCCTTGTAGCCCATGGCCACCAGCAGGTCGAACATCTTCCGCTTGCGGGCCGGGGACATCGGGTCGATCAGCGCCTGGTTGCCGTCCCGCAGGTCGGTGGAGAGCCAGCGCGGCGCCTTGGTGATCACCTGGTGCGGCCAGGTGCGGTCCGGCAGGTCGACGGTGCCGAACGGCAGGTAGCGCCCGTGGCGCATGCCCGAGGGCCGCTGGCGCACGGAGGCGGCGGTGATCGGGGTCGGCCGGTCGACGAAGGCGCGAGCGGCGGGGACGGACGCGGCGGAGGTCTGCTCGGTCATGGAGGGGACTCTCGGCTTCCTGTGGATGCGTGGTGCGGGCGGTCGGGAGGGATCGACACCGACTGGCCGGCCGCTGCTGCGCCCCGCGATACGCCGTCGCATCGCCGTTTCCGCGCACAGCTCGTTCCCCGCGGCGAGGGAGCCGGCCCGGTGGACTACAGGCCCTCGACGCGGCAGCTAAGAAGAAGCAGCCCGTTGCGCATGATGTGGCCCAGCGTAACCCAGGCCCGCGCGCCCCCGAAGTGATCCGGGCTTCCGTTCCACCCCTTGAGACGTGGAACGGTCCTGCCACGGGTGGTGACATCCGGTCATCCAGGCCTCACCCTGGGCCACATGACTGCAGGAGTCCCGCGCTGCGCGATCGTCCCGCCGTACGTCCTGGACCGCCTCGCCGAGGCCGGTCACCAGCCCGCCGTCCACTCCCTCGCCCTGGACGCCGCGCACCGCGCGGCCCGCCTCGCCGCTCCCCCGCCGACCACCGGCGCCCCCGGCCTCAGCCGGCTGGTCTACGACGCCGGGCACGGCCAGCGGCTGCCCGGGCGCACCGTCCGCACCGAGGGCCACGCCCCGGTCGCCGACGCCTCCGTCAACCACGCCTACGACGGCCTGGGCGCCACCTTCGCGCTCTACTCCGACGTCTTCGGCCGCGACTCGATCGACGGCCGCGGCCTGCGGATGGACGCCAGCGTCCACTACGGCCGCAACTACGACAACGCCTTCTGGAACGGCTCGCAGATGGTCTTCGGCGACGGCGACGGCCAGGTCTTCGGCGACTTCACCGCCTGCATCGACGTCATCGGCCACGAACTCACCCACGGCGTCACCCAGTTCACCGCCGGACTGGACTACCAGGACCAGCCCGGCGCGCTCAACGAGTCCGTCTCCGACGTCTTCGGCTCGCTGGTCAAGCAGTACGCCCTGCACCAGGACGCCGCCTCCGCCGACTGGTTGATCGGCGCCGGACTGCTCGCCCCCGGCATCCAGGGCGTGGCGCTGCGCTCGATGAAGGCGCCCGGCACCGCCTACGACGACCCCCAGCTGGGCAAGGACCCGCAACCCGCCCACATGCGGGACTACGTGGACACCACCGACGACAACGGCGGGGTGCACATCAACTCCGGCATCCCCAACCACGCGTTCTACCTGCTGGCCACCGCCCTGGGCGGGTCGTCCTGGGAACAGGCCGGGCGGATCTGGTACGACGCCCTGACCGGCGGCGGGCTGCCCGCCACCGCCGACTTCACCGCCTTCGCCCGGGCCACCGTGGCCGCCGCCAAGGCCCGTTACCCCGACAGGCCCCCGGTCGCCGACACCGTGACGGCCTCCTGGGCCCAGGTCGGCGTCAGCCCGGGCTGACCGCGGACGACCGGTTCACCACCGGTTCGGAGCGGTTTGAGACCGCCTTAAGGTCACGGTCGGGGAAAAGAGCCGCAAAAGCCTCCCCTGCGTAGCACCATGGACACCATGCGTATCCAGGTGACCCGGACCGGCGGACTCGCCGGAATCCTCCGCCACGCGGAGCTCGAAACCGTCGACCGCACGGACGCCCCGCACGTCCACGCGCTCGCCCGCGAGGCCGTCGCGGGCGGGCTGCGCGCGCCCTCGTACGGGGTGCCGGACGGCTTCCACTACGAGATCACCGTCGACGGGCGGACGGTGTACTGCGCCGACCCCAAACTCACCGACTCCCAGCGGGAGCTGGTCTCGCTGGTGCTCCGCGAGGGGGCGTAGGCCCCTCCCGGGCCCGGTGCGGCACGGGCCCGCCCGGACGCGCACGGCGTCCGGACGGGCCCGGGGCGGCTCACCGCCCGTCGCCGAACTCCCCGGTCAGAAGCCGAGCTTGCGCAGCTGCTTGGGGTCGCGCTGCCAGTCCTTGGCCACCTTGACGTGCAGGTCCAGGTAGACCGGCGTGCCGAGCAGCGCCTCGATGTGCTTGCGGGCGGTGGTGCCGACGTGCTTGAGCCGGGAGCCCTTGGCGCCGATCACGATCGCCTTCTGGCTCTGCCGCTCGATGTAGACGTTGGCGTGGATGTCCAGCAGCGGACGGTCCGCCGGGCGGCCCTCGCGCGGCAGCATCTCCTCGACCACGACGGCGAGCGAGTGCGGCAGTTCGTCCCGCACGCCCTCCAGGGCGGCCTCACGGATCAGCTCGGCAACCATGATCTGCTCGGGCTCGTCGGTGAGGTCGCCCTCCGGGTAGAGCTGGTCGCCCTCGGGCAGCAGCTTGGTGAGGAGGTCGGCGACCAGGTCGACCTGCTGGTCGCCGACCGCCGAGACCGGGATGATCTCGGCCCACTCGAAGCCCAGCTCGATGCCGAGCTGGTGGATGGCGATCAGCTGCTCGGCCAGGCGCTTGGAGTCGACCAGGTCGGTCTTGGTGACGATGGCGACCTTGGGGGTCTTCTTGATCCCGGCGATCTCCTTGGCGATGAACTTGTCGCCGGGGCCGAGCTTCTGGTCGGCGGGCAGGCAGAAGCCGATCACGTCGACCTCGGCCCAGGTGGTGCGGACCAGGTCGTTGAGGCGCTCGCCGAGCAGGGTGCGGGGCTTGTGCAGGCCGGGGGTGTCGACCAGCACGAGCTGGGCGTCCGGGCGGTGCACGATGCCGCGCACGGTGTGGCGGGTGGTCTGCGGGCGGTCGGAGGTGATCGCGACCTTCGTCCCCACCAGGGCGTTGGTCAGGGTCGACTTGCCCGCGTTGGGACGGCCGACGAAGCACGCGAACCCGGAGCGGTACGAGGAGGAAGGGGCATTCATGCGCCCCATTCTCCCTGATCACCGGAGCCCCGCCGTCCGGGGCCGGTCCGTCCGGGGCGCTCAGCCCTTGCCGCCGCCCCGTCCGACCAGCGAGAACACCACCAGCAGCAGCAGGAAGGCGAGTGAACCCCAGAGCCAGTAGACCGTGCCGGTCTCCTGCCACTTGCCCATGCCCATCACGAACAGCACCAGCCCGGCGACGAACGCCAACGCCCCCATGCCCCAGCCCCTCACCGAGTCCACCCCTCCGGTGAGATTATCTGCTGAATGCAGGGGGCGCGGTCTCCTCGCACCGGCCCCGAGGGGGCCGCCGGGGGCCGCTCAGCGGGCCTCGGCCACCACCCGCAGCGTCCCGTCCGGACCGGCCAGCAGCACCGGCGTACCGGCCCCGCCCAGGTCCCGCACGGCCGCCAGATCGGCCTCGGCGGGCTGCTCGGCCTCGCTCACCACGGCGGCCGCCTCCAGCGACTTCGCACCGCTGGCCACCGCCATCGCCACCGCCGTCCGCAGCGCGCTCAGCCGCAGCGACTCCAGCGCGACCGTCCCGGCCACGTAGGTGCGGCCGGTCTCGTCACGCACCGCGGCCCCCTCGGCCACGCCGTTGCGGGCGCGGGCCGAGCGGGCCAGGGTGATGATCTTCTTGTCTTCGGGGTCGAGTTCGACGATGTCACTCATGCCGCCGAGCATAGGCGGCACCCTCCCGGCGCCCTCGGTCAACCCGGCCCCCTCGCGCAACCCGGCCCTTCCGTCAACCCGGCTCAGTGGCCCACCGGGTGGGTGCGGCCGGGGTTCGGGTTGAGCACCTTGACGAAGGTCTTCGCGGCGCCGGACGGCAGCGGCTCCTCGTGCGAGGCCCGCTCGCGCCAGAACGGATTGTCGTGCGGCAGGTGGCTGCCCACCCGGCCGTACATCCCGAAGGTGGTCACGACGATCCCGAAGACGAACGCGAACAGCACGTTCGACATCCGGAAGTTGAGGATGTTCGCGTCCGGCCGGCCGAGCACCGTCAGCCCGTAGAAGCCGGACAGGACGAACAGCACGCCGACCACCATGTTGAGGTTGGACGCGAAGTTCCCGCCGATCACCGCTCCGACCAGCAGGACCGCACCCGCCACGATGGACAGGATGCTCAGCGCCCCGTTGGTCGACAGCCCGGCGATCCGGTCACCGTGGGTGGCCAGGAAGCCGGGGTGGTCGGCCAGCCCCAGGATCCCGAACACGATCAGGAAGATCCCCCCGAGCCCCGCCCCGACCCGCCACACCAGGGCGAGCCGTCGATCGACGGTCGGCAGTTCGTCTTGCAGCTTCATGGCGACCTCCAGAGCCCGGCCGTCGCCGCGGGGCACGGCCGGGAGGCACGGCTAGCTGTAGGGATGGCTCCCCTGCATGTGGGGCGTCTCGTGCATGTAGAGCGAGCCGCACTGCTGGCAGCAGCGCAGCCCGGTGCCCCATTCCTGCTCGGGCCGCGTCTCGGCGTCGTCGGGCATGCTCCGGCCGCAGAGCGCGGTCGACGGGTCCTCGTCCCGCACCACGTGCCAGGACTTGACTCCGCCGACCGCCCCCTGCGGGCCGTACTCCGCGCGAAGTTTGTGCGTCATGCCCTCCATGGTCGCGCGGCGACCGCACACCCGCTACTCGCCCGCGGCCCGCACCGTTTCCGACCGGCGCACCGGCGAGGCGACCATCGAACCGATCCGGTTGCGGCGCCCGGCCGAGGACTCGGCGGTCAGCAGGATGCCGGTCAGGCCGTCCGCGGCCGGCTCGGGCAGCGGGATCTCGCAGGCCGACCCGGGGATCGGCACCCGGCCCAGGTGCTTGGCCAGCAGGCCGCCGACGGTCTCGACGTCCTCGTCCTCCAGCTCGATCCCGAACAGCTCGCCCAGGTCCTCCACCAGCAGCCGGGCGGTGATCCGGTACGAGCCGTCGCCGAGGTCCTCGACCGGCGCGATCTCCCGGTCGTACTCGTCGGTGATCTCGCCGACGATCTCCTCCAGGACGTCCTCGATGGTGACCAGGCCCGCCGTGCCGCCGTACTCGTCGATCACGATCGCGACGTGCGAGCGGCGCTGCTGCATCTCCCGCAGCAGGTCGCCGGCCGGCTTGGAGTCCGGGACGAACACGGCCGGGCGCATCACCGCGCCGACCTCCTCGGCCTCCGCCTCCCGGTTGATGTGGGTGCGGCGCACCAGGTCCTTGAGGTAGACGATGCCGACCACGTCGTCCTCGTTGTCGCCGACCACCGGGATCCGCGAGAAGCCCGAGCGCAGCGCCAGGGTGAGCGCCTGCCGGACGGTCTTGTGCCGCTCGATCATCACCAGGTCGGTGCGCGGCACCATCACCTCGCGCACGATGGTGTCGCCCAGTTCGAAGACCGAGTGCACCATCCGGCGCTCCTCGTCCTCGATCAGGTCGTCCTTCTCGGCGAGGTCGACCAGCGCCCGCAGCTCCGCCTCGGAGGCGAACGGCCCCTCCCGGTACCCCTTCCCCGGGGTCAGCGCGTTGCCCAGCAGGATCAGCAGCCGCGGGATCGGGCCGAGCACCGCGGCCAGCGGCAGCAGCACGAAGGAGGCCGCGGTCGCGGTGGAGATCGGGTGCTGGCGCCCGATCGTGCGCGGCGAGACGCCCACCGCGACGAAGGACACCAGCACCATCACGCCGAAGGCCAACAGCACGGCCTGCCAGGTCGGGTGGATGTTGCGCACGCACACCGCGGTGACCAGCACCGCGGCCGCCATCTCGCTGGCCACCCGGATCAGGGTGGCCAGGTTGAGGTAGCGGAACGGGTCGGAGGCGACGGCCAGCAGCCGCGCGGAGCCGCGCCGGCCGTTGCGCACGGCCTCCTCCGCCCGGAACCGGGAGACCCGGGAGATGCCCGCCTCGGCGCACGCGGCCAGCCAGCCCAGGACGACCAGGGCCACGGCACCGAGGATGAAGCTCGTACTCTCACCGCTCACAGGAGTTCGGGCCCCGCGCTCAGTGGGTGGTGGGGGCCGGGGAGATGCCGCCGAGGCCCCGGCCCGCCCGCCAGTCGTCCAGGATCCGCTTCTGGAGGGCGAACATCTCCTCCTCCTCCTCCGGCTCCTCGTGGTCGTAGCCGAGGACGTGCAGCACACCGTGGACGGTGAGCAGCTGGAGCTCCTCGTCCATCGAGTGCTTGGAGGGGGCCGCCTTGCCCTGCTGCTCGGCGACCTCGGGGCAGAGCACGATGTCGCCGAGCAGGCCCTGCGGCAGCTCCTCGCCCTCCTTGCCCGGACGCAGCTCGTCCATCGGGAACGACATCACGTCGGTCGGTCCGGGCAGGTCCATCCACTGGATGTGCAGCTCCTCCATCGCCGCACCGTCCACCAGGATCACGGACAGTTCGGACTGCGGGTGGATCCGCATCTTGTCCAGGGCGAAGCGGGCGACGTCGAGGATGGCTTCCTCATCGGCGTCCCAACCGGACTCGTTGGCGATGTCGATCGACATGACGGGCTGTGTGCTCAGCTTTCGGTGCGATGGGACTGTCGGGGTGCGCGCGCCGCGGCGGTCTTTCCGGGGCGCCGCTGGGCGGGCTTGCGGGCGGCCGGGGAGTTCTCCTCGGCCTCCTGCCGCGCGTCCCAGCGTTCGTAGGCGTCCACGATCCGGCCGACCAGCTTGTGGCGGACCACGTCGGTGCTGGTGAGGACGGAGAAGTGGATGTCCGGGACGCCGGCCAGGATCTCCTGGACGACCTTGAGCCCGCTGCGGGTGCCGCCCGGGAGGTCGATCTGGCTGGTGTCGCCGGTGACCACCACCCGGGAGTTGAACCCGAGGCGGGTGAGGAACATCTTCATCTGCTCGGGCGAGGTGTTCTGGGCCTCGTCCAGGATGATGAAGGCGTCGTTGAGGGTGCGGCCGCGCATGTACGCGAGCGGCGCGACCTCGATGGTGCCGGCCGCCATCAGGCGCGGGATGGAGTCCGGGTCCATCATGTCGTGCAGCGCGTCGTACAGCGGGCGCAGGTACGGGTCGATCTTCTCGTAGAGGGTGCCGGGCAGGAAGCCCAGCCGCTCGCCCGCCTCGACCGCCGGGCGGGTCAGGATGATCCGGTTGACCTCCTTGGCCTGGAGGGCCTGGACGGCCTTGGCCATCGCCAGGTAGGTCTTGCCGGTGCCGGCCGGGCCGAGGCCGAAGACGATCGTGTGCTTGTCGATCGCGTCGACGTAGCGCTGCTGGTTGAGCGTCTTGGGGCGGATCGTGCGGCCGCGGTTGGACAGGATGTTCGCGGTGAACACCTGGGACGGCGCCGGGCTGTCCGGGCCCTCCTCGCGGAGCATGGCGATGGAGCGCTCCACGGAGTCCTCCGTCAGGGGCTGGCCGGTGCGCAGCACCAGCATCATCTCGTTGAAGAGCTTCTGCACGAGGGCGACCTCGGCGCGCTCCCCGGTGGCGGTCACCTCGTTGCCGCGGACGTGGATGTCGGCGGCGGGGAACCCCTGCTCGATCACGCGCAGCAGCGAGTCCGCCGTGCCGAGCAGGGTGACCATCGGATGCTTCTCGGGGATGACGATCCGGGCGCTCACCCGGCCGTCGTCGGTCGGTTCGGGGCGCGACTGTCCATCGGTACGGGTCTGCGATGTGTCACTCATGGGTCGGCGCTGGGCCTGCCTCATCCCATCCGTGGTCTCGTGTGCCGCTCGGTCTCTCCGGGGCACCAGGGTACGCCGCGAGCGTGATCGCTGCGGCGGGCGGCGGGGCCGCACCCGACGATGCTGCGGCAGATCGCGGGGCGGCGCGAGCCCTTTTCGCGGGGAGCCCGTGCGGCGTCCACCGCCGGCGCCGCGCCGTCCCCGGGTGACGGCGGGTGCTGCACGGGTGACGGCGGACCGTTCACGGGTGACGGCGGACCGTTCACGGGTGGCGGCGGACCGTTCACGGGTGGCGGCGGACCGTTCACGGGTGGCGGCGGGCGGGGACGGGCACCCGGGCGAGGTCCTCGGCGAGCACCAGGTCCCCGTCGAAGTGCTTGCGGGCGTCGGCCAGGTGCTGGCCCAGGTCCGGGTAGCGCTGCGAGAAGTGGGTCAGCACGAGGGTCCGCGCCCCGGCCTCGGCCGCGACCTTGGCGGCCTGGCCGGCGGTGAGGTGGCCGTGGTCCTCGGCGAGGTGGGCGTCGGCGTCGGTGAAGGTCGCCTCGACCACCAACAGGTCGGCGCCATCGGCGAGTTCGTGCACCCCCTCGCAGAGCCGGGTGTCCATCACGAAGGCGAAGCGCTGGCCCCGGCGGTGCTCGCTGACCTCGTCCAGGGTGACGGTGCGGCCGTCCACCTCGACCGCGCCCTCGTGCTGGAGCCGGCCCACGGCCGGGCCGCGCACGCCGGCCGCGGCGAGCCGCTCGGGCACCAGCCGGCGGCCGTCCGGCTCGGACAGCCGGTAGCCGAAGGACTCCACCGGGTGGTCCAGCCGGACGGCGTCCAGCGCGAAGCGGGCGCCGGGCGCGGGCAGCGGGCCGGGCTCGTCGATCGGCCGCGGCCGCAGCACGGCGGTCTCGTGGTACGCGGTGGCGTGCCGCAGCCGCTCGAAGTAGACCTCGCCGGACGCCGGGAAGTAGACGTCCACCGGGTGCGGGACCCGGTCAAGGTTGATCCGCTGGATCACCCCGGCGAGGCCCAGGCAGTGGTCGCCGTGGAAGTGGGTCACCGCGATCCGGGTGATCTGGGTGGCCGAGACCCCGGCGTGCAGCATCTGGCGCTGGGTGCCCTCGCCGGGGTCGAACAGCAGGCCCTCGCCGTCCCAGCGGAGCAGGTAGCCGTTGTGGTTGCGGTGCCGGGTGGGCACCTGGCTGGCGGTGCCGAGGACGACGAGTTCGCGCTGGGACACCTGGGATCAGACCATGCTCTCGTTCATCGGCATCCCGCCGAGCACGTGCACATGGGCGTGGAACACGGTCTGCCCGGCGCCCGCGCCGGTGTTGAAGATCAGCCGGTAGTCCTCGATGCCCTCGTCCCGCGCCACCGCGCCCGCCTCGGCCAGCAGTTCGCCGGCGACCTCGGGCTCGGCGGCGCCCAGCGCCGCGGCGTTCGGGTAGTGGACGTGCGGAATCACCAGGACGTGCACGGGGGCCTTGGGGGCGATGTCGCGGAAGGCGAGGACGCGCTCGGTCCTGCGCAGCACGGTCGCCGGGATCTCGCCCGCCACGATCTTGCAGAACACACAGTCGGACTGCGGCTCGCCGGCCATCGGAATCTCCTCGGTTCGGTCGTCGATCACGGTTGCACGGGCCGTACGGGCGCAGCCTAGCCGAGCCGCCCGAGCGCCTGCTGGTACTCCTGCAGGTGCTTCCAGCGCACCGAGCGCATGCCGATGATGTCCCCCTCCTCCAGGTCGAACTCGTCGAAGACGAACGAGAGCACCAGGACGACGAAGCCGACCAGCCAGCGCCGGGTCAGCCGCCAGGTGTTGGGGCGCATCACCCGCTTGCGGCGCACCACCCGCATCGCCAGGATCCCCTTGCCCACGCTGAACCCGACCAGCCGGGCCAGCACCACCTGGTTGAGGAACGAGACCAGCACGCAGACGCCCAGGAACGCCGCCCAGAACGGCACCACCGGCCCGCTCGCGTGCTGGACGGCGTGGCCGGCCGCGGCCGCGACGGGCTTGGTACGACCCGCCGCGACGTCGGAGGCGACGGCGGCGGCGAAGCCTGCGCCCAGCGCGAGGCCGGCGTCCAGCACCATCGCCAGGAAGCGCCGGAAGCCGCCCGCCTCCCGGGGGCACGGCGGCAGCGCGGGCTGCGGGTGGGGCTGTTGCTGCGGGTACGGGGCCTGCCCGTACGGCGGCTGCGCCTGCGGGTACGGCTGGGGCTGACCGTACGGCTGGGGCTGCGGCGGGTACGGCTGCGGGGGCTGGGCGTACGGCCCCTGGCCGTACGGGTTCGGCCCCGGGCCGCCCGGCGGGTACTGCTGCTGCGGGTACGGCTGGTTCTGCGGGTACTGCTGCTGCTGCGGGTACGGCTGTTGCTGCGGGTACTGCTGCTGTTGCGGGTACTGCGGCGGCGGATAGCCCTGCGCCATGGTGTGCTCCCCCGTGAGCCGTCGACCAGATCAAGATCGCGATCAAGAACAGCCCCGCATCCTACCCACGACCCGGCGCGGGAGCCCGGCCGCGCCGGACCCCCGCGCCCCGCAGGGCCCCGCAGCGCCCCGCGCCGGCTACGCCCAGGGCAGCGGCGGCGCCGTGCGGGCCGGGGTGGCGGCCAGGGTGTCGAGGGCGATCCGCACGGCCTCGGCCAGCTGCGGGTCCTCGCCGGCCGCCCAGTGGTGCGGGGCGAACGGCACCTCGACGTCCGGGTCGACGCCGTGGTTCTCCAGGCCCCAGCCGTAGTTCTCCATCCACATCGCGTACTTGGGCTGGGTGACCAGGGTGCCGTCGACCAGCTGGTACCGGCTGTCGATGCCGATCACCCCGCCCCAGGTCCGGGTGCCGACCACCGGGCCGATGCCGAGCGCCTGGATGGCGGCGTTGACGATGTCGCCGTCCGAGCCGGACAGCTCGTTGGCGATCGCGACCACCGGCCCGCGCGGGGCGTCCATCGGGTAGGGCACCCGGCCCTCGGTGTCCCGGATCGCGTACCAGCCGATGATCCGCCGGGCCAGCTTCTCTATCACCAGCTGCGAGGTGTGGCCGCCGCGGTTCTCCCGGACGTCCACGATCAGGCCGTCCTTGGCCATCTCGGTGGAGAGGTCGCGGTGCAGCTGCGCCCAGCCGGCCGTCTGCATGTCGGGGATGTGCAGGTAGCCGAGCCGGCCGCCGGACAGCTCCCGCGTCTTCGCCCGCCGGCCGGCCACCCAGTCGTGGTAGCGCAGCGCCTCCTCGTCGGCGAGCGGGACGACCACGGGGTGGCGCCGGTCGCTGCCGTCCTTGCCGGCCACGGTCAGCTCCACCGGCTGCCCGGCGGTGCCGGCCAGCAGCGGGGCCGGGCCGGTGACCGGGTCGACCGGGCGGCCGTTGACGGCGAGCAGGGCGTCGCCCGGGCGGATCGCGGCGCCGGGCGCGGCCAGCGGCGAGCGGGCCCGGGGGTCGGAGGACTCGCCGGGCAGGATCCGGCCGATCCGCCACTGCCCGCCGTCCCGGACCAGGTCGGCGCCGAGCAGGCCCTGGCGCCGGGCGGGCTCGGTGTAGCGGCCGTACGGGACGACGTAGGCGTGCGAGGTGCCGAGTTCGCCGTGCACCTCCCAGAGCAGGTCGACCAGTTCGTCGTGCGAGCCGACCCGCTCGACCAGCGGCCGGTAGCGCTCCAGGACCCCGGCCCAGTCGACGCCGCCGAGGTCGGGGCGCCAGAAGTTGTCCCGCATCAGCCGGCCGTTCTCGGCGTACATCTGCCGCCACTCGGCGGCCGGGTCGACGGTCACCCGCAGCCGGGTGAGGTCGACGGCGGTCTCGTCGTCCTCGCCGCCGGACTTGCGGTCGGCCGGGACGATCCGCAGCTCGCCCCCGTCCAGCACGGCCAGCCGGGTGCCGTCCCCGCTGACCGAGAACCCGTCGACGCCGTGCACCAGTTGCTCGACCCGGCGCTTCCTGAGGTCGAAGCGCTCCAGCACCGGGCGGGGCCGGTCGTCGTCCAAGGAGGCGGCCTCGTCGCCGAGTTCGCCGAGCAGCGGCGCCCTGGTCCACAGCACCCCGTCCTTGGCGGCGCGCAGCGTGTGGAAGCGGCCGCCCTCGACCGGGAAGGGCACGATCCGGTCGGCGATGCCGTCCAGGTCCACCCGCACCGCCGGCACCGCCCCGTCCGCGGCCTCCTCGCCGTCCGCCGCGCGGGCCTTGGGCTCGTCCTCCTCCCCGCCGGGCGCCCGCCCGGCCCGCTGCGGGCCGAACGGGGAGGGCGTCTCGGCGGCGAGCGTCACCAGGTAGGGGCGGCAGCCGTTCGGGAAGGACAGGCCGAAGGCGTGGGCGTCGTAGACCGGGTCGAAGCTGCGCACCGAGAGGAAGGCCAGGTAGCGGCCGTCGGCGGTGAAGGCGGGCGAGGTGTCCAGGAAGCGCTGCGAGGTGACCTCGCCGACGGTGCGGGTGGCCAGGTCTGCCAGCACGATCTGGCGCAGCGAGTACGGGCCCATCCGGTGCACCGGGCGCGACCACGCCAGCCAGGCCGAGTCCGGGCTGAACACCAGGCCGCCGACCTCGCCGTCGGTGCTGCGGTCCAGCTCGTGCACGGCGCCGTCGGCCAGGTCGACCACCAGCACCCGGCCGTCGTGCACGCCGACCGCGGCCCGCCGGCCGTCCGGGGAGACCACCAGCGAGTTGACCCGGCCCAGTCTCCCGGCGGCCAGCCGGCGCCGCTCGGGGTCGTGCACGGCGGGGGCGTACTCCAGGGCGTCCTCGCCCTCGGCGTCGGACACCCAGAGCACGCCCTGGGCGCCGTCCTCGCCCGGCACCACCCGGGCCAGCCGGGCGCGCACGCCCGGGGTCTCGTCCAGCACCCGGGCCGGGCCCTCGCGGTGGGTCAGCCAGTGCACGCTGCCGCGCACCACCACGGCGCCGGCCCGGCCGGTGCGGTCCGGGGCGACGGACTCCAGCCAGTGCGCGGCGTGCACCGGGTGGGGGCGGCGGCGGGCCCGCGAGCCGGCCGGGCGGACGTCCAGCCGGCGCGGGGAGGCGCTCTCCAGGTCGTCCAGCAGCCACAGGTCGCCGGCCCGGTGGAAGACCACCCGGGTGCCGTCGGTGCTGGCGTTGCGGGCGTAGAAGCCGTCCGGGTCGGTGCTGTGGCGGCGCAGGTCGGAGCCGTCGGGGCGGCTGGACCACAGGTCGCCGACGCCCTCGTGGTCGGACAGGAAGGCGATCCGGCCGTCGCCGTCCCCGGCCACCCAGAGCGGGGAGTCGAGCTGCCCGGCCAGGTCCTGGTGGATCCGGACGAACCGGTCCCGCCCGATCCACAACTTGCCGGCCCGGCCGCCCCGGTAGCGCTTCCACCAGGCCGGCTCGCGGTTGTTGACGGTCACCAGCAGCACCCTCCCCCCGGCTTCGGCCGCAGGGTCCCCGACGCCCTCCGGCTCGAAGGCGAGCCCGCCGACCGGCCCGTACGGCAGCCGCACCGGCTCGCCGCCGTCCAGCGGCACCGCGTGCGCCCAGCAGCGGCGCACCCCGGACTCGCCCGCGCCGGTGGTGGCGATCGGGCGCCCGTCGGCGGTCCACCCCTGCACCCGGGTCTCGGCGTTGCCCCAGTACGTCAGCCGCCGGGACGGTCCGCCGTCCACCGGCACCACGTGCACCTCGGGGGCGCCGTCCCGGGTGGAGGTGAAGGCGAGGTGGCGCCCGTCCGGGGAGAACCTGGGGTGCTGCACCGGCAGGTGATCGGCCGTCAGCCGCCAGGCCCGGCCGCCCTCCAGCGGGGCGAGCCACAGGTCGTCCTCGGCGACGAAGGCGACCAGGTCACCGTGCAGATGGGGGTGGCGCAGATAGGCGCCCGCGGAGGTGCTCAGGGAGTCCGTCACGCCGCCAGCGTAGGCAGGTGCGGGTACGAGCCGCTCCGTTCTCCGCAGACTCCCGGCGGGCGCACGGGAGTTGCCGGTGGGGTCAGGCCCAGCGGCCGGTGCGCCCCAGCAGCAGCGCCCCGGCGGCCACCCCGGCGGTCGAGGTGCGCAGCACCGAGGGGCCCAGCCGGTACGGCTTCGCGCCGGCCTCGGCGAAGGCGGCCAGCTCCTCCGGGGAGACCCCGCCCTCCGGGCCGACCACCAGCACGATGTCCCCGCCGGCCGGCAGCGCGGCGTGCGCCAGCGGCTCGGCGCCCTCCTCGTGCAGCACCGCGGCGAGCGCGGCCCCGGCCAGCAGCGGCGCCAGCTGCCGGGTGGTCATCGGCTCGCGCACCTCGGGGAAGCGCAGCCGGCGGGACTGCTTGCCCGCCTCCCGGGCGGTGGCCCGCCACTTGGCGAGCGCCTTGGCGCCGCGCTCACCCTTCCACTGGGTGATGCAGCGCGAGGCGGCCCAGGGGACCACCACGTCCACGCCGACCTCGGTCATGGTCTCCACGGCCAGCTCGCCGCGGTCGCCCTTGGGCAGCGCCTGGACGACCACGATCCGCGGCGCGGGCTCGGGCTCGCGCCGCACGGCCTCCACCGTGACCTCGATCGCGTCCTTGCCGAGCACCGCGGCGACGGTGCCGTCCACGCCCAGCCCCAGCCCGTCCGCCAGGGTGACCGCCTCGCCGGCCGCCAGCCGCTTCACCGCTGCCGCGTGCCGCCCCTCGGGCCCGTCGAGGCGCAGCACGGCCCCGGGTGCGGCGGCGGCGATCCGCTCGGTCTCGACGACGAAGACGGGCGCGGTCATGGCGGGGAACCTCCTGGGATGGAACGGGAACACCGAAGGGGTGCCGGGGGTCCTCCCCCGGCACCCCTCCTCGGACGACTACCGGCCGTTGAAGGCGTCCTTCAGGCGTGAGAACAGGCCCTGCTGGCCCGGCGCGAACTGGCCGGACGGCCGCTCCTCGCCGCGCAGCACGGCGAGCCGGCGCAGCAGCTCCTCCTGCTCGGGGTCGAGCTTGGTGGGCGTCTGCACCTCGACGTGCACTATCAGGTCGCCCCGGCCGCCCCCGCGCAGGTGGGTGATGCCCCGGCCGTGCAGCGGGATCGACTGGCCGGACTGGGTGCCGGGCCGGATGTCGACCTCCTCCAGCCCGTCCAGGGTCTGCAGCGGCACCTGGGTGCCGAGCGAGGCCGCCGTCATCGGGATGGTGACGGTGCAGTGCAGGTCGTCCCCGCGCCGCTGGAAGACCGTGTGGGTGGTCTCGGCGATCTCGACGTAGAGGTCGCCGGCCGGGCCGCCGCCGGGGCCGACCTCGCCCTCGCCGGCCAGCTGGATCCGGGTGCCGTTGTCCACGCCGGCCGGGATCTTCACGGTCAGGGTGCGGCGGGCCCGCACCCGGCCGTCGCCCGCGCACTCGGGGCACGGGGTCGGCACCACGGTGCCGAAGCCCTGGCACTGCGGGCACGGGCGGGAGGTCATGACCTGGCCCAGGAAGGAGCGGGTGACCTGGGAGACCTCGCCCTTGCCGCGGCACATGTCGCAGGTCTGGGCCGAGGTGCCGGGGGCCGCGCCCTCGCCGCTGCAGGTGGTGCAGGTGACGGCGGTGTCGACCTGGAGTTCCTTGGTGGTGCCGAAGGCGGCCTCCTCCAGGGTGATCTCCAGCCGGATCATGGCGTCCTGGCCCCGGCGGGTGCGCGAGCGCGGGCCGCGCTGGCCGGCCGCGGCGCCGAAGAAGGCGTCCATGATGTCGGAGAAGCCGAAGCCCGCCGCGCCGGCGCCGAAGCCGCCCGCGCCACCGCCGCCCGGCGACAGCGGGTCACCGCCCAGGTCGTAGACCTGGCGCTTCTGCGGGTCGGAGAGCACCTCGTAGGCGGCGTTGATCTCCTTGAACCGCTCCTGCGTCTTCGGGTCCGGGTTGACGTCCGGGTGCAGTTCGCGTGCCAGGCGCCGGAACGCCTTCTTGATCTCGTCCTGCCCCGCATCCCGTCGGACGCCGAGTACCGCGTAGTAGTCCGTGGCCACCAAATGCTCCGCTTGTTCCGCCTGTAGTAGTGCTGCGACTGGACGCCGCCGTTAGATTTCTAACGGTCGGCCGTGTGCTACGACTCGGCCAGGATCTGGCCCACGTACCGTGCCACCGCCCGCACCGCCCCCATTGTGCCCGGATAGTCCATCCGGGTCGGACCGATCACACCCAGCTTGGCCACACTCTCGTCGCCCGAACCGTAGCCGACCGAAACGACCGAGGTGGAATTCAGCCCTTCGTACGCGTTCTCCCGCCCGATCCGGACCGTCATCGCGGCGTCCGTGGTCTCACCCAGGAGGCGGAGCAGGACGACCTGCTCCTCCAGGGCCTCCAGCACCGGCTGGATGGTGAGCGGGAAGTCGTGCCCGAAGCGGGTCAGGTTGGCCGTGCCGGCCAGCATGATCCGCTCCTCGTTCTGCTCGGCGAGCGCCTCGAACAGCGTCGCCAGGACCGTACTGACGGTCGGCCGGTCGGCCGGCTCGAACGCCGCCGGGAGCTCCTCCAGGAGCCCCGGGACGTCCGGCAGCCGCTGGCCGGCCGCCCGGGTGTTGATCCGCGAGCGCAGGTCCGCCAGGACCGTCTCGCCGACCGTGCCCGGGCAGTCGACCATCCGCTGCTCGACCCGGCCGGTGTTGGTGATCAGCACCAGCATCACCTTGGCCGGGGCCAGCGCCACCAGCTCGATGTGCCGGACGGTGGAGCGGGTCAGCGAGGGGTACTGCACCACGGCGACCTGGCGGGTCAACTGGGCGAGCAGCCGCACCGTACGGGTGACCACGTCGTCCAGGTCGACGGCGCCGTCCAGGAAGTGCCGGATCGCCCGGCGCTCCGGGGAGCTCATCGGCTTGATCTCGGCGAGCTTGTCGACGAACAGCCGGTAGCCCTTGTCGGTGGGGATCCGCCCGGCGCTGGTGTGCGGCTGGTGGATGTACCCCTCCTCCTCCAGCG
The DNA here is from genome assembly GCF_042266305.1 of Kitasatospora sp. NPDC056076. Lineage (NCBI taxonomy): Bacteria > Bacillati > Actinomycetota > Actinomycetes > Kitasatosporales > Streptomycetaceae > Kitasatospora > Kitasatospora sp. NPDC056076. The sequence goes on along the minus strand of NZ_JBHJWG010000036.1, from coordinate 22,185 downwards.
CCGCCATGTCGTTGCGCACCGTGGCCGGGGACACCCCGAGGTTGTGCCGCTCCACCAGGGCCTTGGAGCCGACCGGCTCCTCGGTGCCCACGTAGTCCTGGACGATCGCGCGCAGCACGGCGAGCTTGCGGTCGTCCAGCTGGCGGACCTCTCCGGCCATGGGGCACGCACCTCCGTCTTCGCACGTTGTCCGTCTGTGATGCTGCGAGCCGCTCCGGTGAGGACCCCGACCCTGGCACTCTGCACGCACGAGTGCCAAAACCGTACCTGCCAGTGTACGGCCCGGGTCGTACCGCAGGAACGGCCCGGCCGGGGTGATCCTGCCCGCAGTTCCGGACGGCCACCGCGACACTCCGCGTGCGCGGGTGGTGCCCCGGGGCCGTCCGGGTGGCAGCATCGAAAGCGACGGCGAACGGAGGAGCAAGCGATGTCGAGCTCGGGCCAGCACACCCGTTTCGCGCCCGACCGCGGCCTGACCAGCCGCATGGTCGGGACGATGTTCGTGATCGGGCTGTTGTACGTCGGTTTCACGGGCCTGCTGATCGCGCTGCTGCGCGGGGCCTGGCCGCTGATCGTGCTGATCTCCGGCGGGCTGTTCGTGGCCCAGTTCTGGTTCAGCGACAAGATCACCGAGCGGGCCATGGGCGCCCACCGGGTGACCGAGGAGCAGTACCCCCAGCTGCACGGCACCATCGACCGGCTCTGCGCCCTGGCCGACATGCCCAAGCCCCGCGTGGCGGTCGCCGACAGCGACATGCCGAACGCCTTCGCCACCGGCCGCAACCCGCAGAACGCCGTGGTGTGCGTCACCACCGGCCTGCTGCGCCGACTGGAACCCGAGGAGCTGGAGGGCGTCCTGGCGCACGAGCTGTCGCACGTCGCCCACCGGGACGTCGCCGTGATGACCATCGCCGGCTTCCTCGGCGTGCTCGCCGGGGCGATGACCCGGGTCGCCATGTACGGCGGGTTCATGGGCGGCAACCGCAACAGCAACGACCAGAACGCGGCCATCGCGGCGCTGGTCATCCCGCTGGTGTCGATCGTGGTCTACGCGATCAGCTTCCTGCTCACCCGGCTGCTGTCCCGCTACCGCGAACTGGCCGCCGACCGGGCCGCCGCCCAGCTCACCGGCCGGCCCAGCGCCCTCGCCTCGGCGCTCACCAAGGTCACCGGGCAGATCGCCGCCATCCCCACCGAGGACCTGCGCCGGGCCCAGCCCTACAACGCCTTCTACTTCGCCCCCGCACTGAGCGCCAAGGAGACCGCCTCCCAGCTGCTCTCCACCCACCCGACGCTGGAGAAGCGGCTGGCCCAGCTGGCCAAGATCTCCGAGCAGCTCGGCCGCTGACCCCCCCTGGGCTCCGGCCCCGCCCGACTCCCGGAAGGACCGCCGTGGGATTCCTGGACGCCCTGTTCGGCCGCACCAAGCCCGTCAAGCCCGACCTCGACCAGCTGTTCGGCGTGCCGTCCGCCGCGCTCACCCTGGAGGCCGGGGCCGGGTTCCTCCCCACCGGGCTCGGCTCGGTCTGCTTCGCGGCCGTCGAGGGCGCCGCCTTCGTCCAGGTGGAGCAGCAGGTCCGGGCCCTGCTGGACGCCGACACCGAACGCGGCGGCGTCCCGGTGGAGGCTTCCAAGGACGGCTACGGCTACTCCTGGCTGCTCACCCGGCACGCCCCCGAGGAACTCCCGGAACTGGTCAACGACCTGCACGCGGTCAACAGCGAGCTGGAGGCGAACGGCTTCGGCCCGCAGCTGCTCTGCTCCCTGGTCGCCTTCCGCAACCCCCAGGGCCAGTCGCTGGCCCTGGTCTACCTCTACAAGCGCGGCACCTTCTACCCCTTCGCCCCGATGCCCGGCGGCGGCGAGCGGCGCAACAGTCCGCTGGAGCTCCAGGTCAACGCGATGCTGGGGAACGACCTGCGGCTGGAGAAGGACCTCAGCCGCTGGTTCCCGGTCTGGGGCGCGCCGGCCCTCTGACGCCCCGTCCGTAACATCTCCCCCATGCGCAGCCACCAGTACGGACCGGACCTCACCCCGCCGTGGAAGAAGCAGCAGCCCGCACCCGAGGTGCCGGCCGAGCGGGACCTGGTGGTCGAGGAGGCGGCCACCGGCTACTGCGGGGCGGTGGTGCGCTGCGAGCGGACCGCGGAGGGGTTCACCGTCACCCTGGAGGACCGCTTCGGCAAGCACCGGGTCTTCCCGCTGGTGCCGCGCGGCTTCCTGCTGGAGGGCGAGGTGGTCACCCTGGTGCGCCCGGCCGCCCCCGCCGCGCCCCGCACCCCCGCCCGCACCGCCTCCGGCTCCGTCGCCGTCCCCGGCGCCCGGGCCCGGGTCGCCCGCGAGTCCCGGATCTACGTCGAGGGCCGGCACGACGCCGAACTGGTCGAGCGGGTCTGGGGAGACGACCTGCGCATCGAGGGCGTCGTCGTCGAGTACCTCCAGGGCATCGACGACCTCCCCGCGATCGTCGCCGACTTCGCCCCCGGCCCCGGCCGCCGCCTCGGCGTCCTGGTCGACCACCTGCTCCCGGGGACGAAGGAGCACCGCATCGCCGCCCGGGTCACCGGCGAGTCGGTCCTGGTCGTCGGCCACCCCTACATCGACATCTGGCAGGCCGTGAAGCCCTCCTCCGTCGGCATCCCCGCCTGGCCCGCCGTCCCCCGCGGCGAGGACTGGAAGCAGGGCACCTGCCGCCGCCTCGGCTGGCCCGTGGACACCCCGGCCGCCTGGAAGCACATCCTCTCCAAGGTGAACAGCTACAAGGACCTGGAGCCCGAACTCCTCGCCAGGGTCGAGGAGTTGATCGACTTCACCGCCCTGCCAGGTCAGGAGTAGGTCTGAAACTCCGAGGTGTCGAGCGTGATGCCCAGCAGGTCCACCGGAATGGGCTCGCCGAACTTGGTGGTCCGAGAGGAGACGTAGTCCGGCAACCCGGACGCGCTCGCCCGGGTCGGCTCGGTCAACAGCACGCAGACGGCCTTGATCGGGTCGACGATCAGATAGGCCGGAATCCGGCCCTCCGCGTAGAGCTCCCGCTTGGTCTGGTAGTCGCGCAGGACGCTGGTGTTCGAGACCACCTCGAGCACCAGCGTGAGGAGAGGCGAAGGGATCAGGCGACCAGGACCCTCGACCGCGTCTCGCTCATAGACGACCAGATCGGGCTGAGGTTCGCTGGTGAGCCCGGGGATGTCGATGTCCTGCGTGACCGAGCGGTGCCATCGCATCCGGGGAATCTGGTCCTGGATCGACTCGACAATCCAGTTGTGGACCCGGTCGGGCCCGGCCATCATCACGATTTCCCCCCTGATGAGCTCGGCCTTGAAACCCTCCGGGATCTCCAGATTCTCGAAGATCCCTATCACCCGGTCATCGATGGCGGTCATCCCACACTCCTCCTGACGGCTGATACCACGTTAACGACACTCAGTCCACGAGGTCACGCACTACTGCATCCGCCAGGAGGCGGCCCTGGAGGGTGAGGGTGGCGCGGCCCCGCCGGTAGGAGTCCTCGGCGAGGAGGCCGTCGGCGAGGGCCTTGGCGGCGGCCTTGCGGCCGGCCTCGGCCAGGAGGTCGAGGGGGATGCCGTCGGCCAGGCGCAGTTCCAGCAGGATGCGCTCGACCCGGCGGTCCTCGTCGCTCAGCAGCTCGCGGCCCAGGGCCGGGGTGCGGCCCTCGGCGAGGGCCTGGGCGTAGGCGGCGGGGTGCTTGGCGTTCCACCAGCGGACGCCGCCGACGTGGCTGTGGGCGCCGGGGCCGGCTCCCCACCAGTCGGCGCCGGTCCAGTAGAGCTCGTTGTGGCGGCAGCGCCCCTCGGGGGTGGTGGCCCAGTTGGAGACCTCGTACCAGGAGTAGCCGGCCGCGCTGAGCGCCTGTTCGGCGATGAGGTAGCGGTCGGCGTGCACGTCGTCGTCGATCATCGGCAGTTCGCCGCGCTTGACCCGGGCGGCCAGCTTGGTGCCGTCCTCGACGATCAGGGAGTACGCGGAGACGTGGTCGGGCCCGGCGCCGATCGCGGCGTCCAGGGAGGCCCGCCAGTCGTCGTCGGACTCGCCGGGGGTGCCGTAGATCAGGTCGAGGTTGACGTGGTCGAAGCCGGCCGCGCGGGCCTCGGCCACGCAGGCCTCGGGGCGGCCGGGGGTGTGGTGGCGGTCGAGCAGCCGCAGGACGTGCGGGCGGGCGCTCTGCATGCCGAAGGAGATCCGGTTGTAGCCGCCCTCGCGCAGCTCGGCGAGGTACGCGGGGTCGACGGACTCGGGGTTGGCCTCGGTGGTGACCTCGGCGTCCGGGGCGAGCCCGAACTCCTCGCGCAGGGCGGCGAGCATCTTCACCAGGTCGCGGGCGGGCAGCAGGGTGGGGGTGCCGCCGCCGAGGAACACCGTCCGCACCGGGAGGTCGGTCTCCCCGAGGACGCGGCGGGCCAGCCGGATCTCGGCGACCACGTTGTCCGCGTAGGTCTCCTGCGAGGCGACGGCCCCGGAGGAGCGCAGTTCGGTGGCGGTGTAGGTGTTGAAGTCGCAGTAGCCGCAGCGGCTGGCGCAGTACGGGACGTGCAGGTAGAAGCCGAACGGCCGGTCGCCCAGCCCGGTCAGGGCGTGCGCGGGCAGGGAACCGTCGGACGGCACCGGTTCGCCGTCGGGGAGTGCGGAGGGCATGACCCCATTGTCCCGTACGACTCACCCGGACTCGTGAGCCGTACGGGAGGAGGGCCGGCTCAGGCCTCGTTGGCGCCCGCGTACATGGCGGTCACCGCGTCCGCGTAGGTCCGCTCGACCACCGGGCGCTTGATCTTGAGGCTCGGGGTGAGCTCGCCGTGCTCGATGTCGAGGTCGCGCGGCAGCAGGTGGAACTTCTTGATCGTCTGCCAGCGCTGGAGGTCGGCGTTGACCCGCTTGACGAAGCCCTCGATCAGCTGGTGCACGGCCGGGTCGGCGGCCAGCTCGGCGTAGCTCTTGCCGGCCAGGCCGCGCTCGGCGGCCCACGGCATCAGCACCGCCTCGTCCAGGCCGATCAGCGCGGTGCAGAAGTTGCGGCCGTTGCCGATCACCAGGATGTTGCTGACGAACGGGCAGACCGCCTTGAACTTGCCCTCGACCTCGCTGGGCGCCACGTACTTGCCGCCGGAGGTCTTGAACAGGTCCTTCTTGCGGTCGGTGATCCGCAGGAAGCCGTCGGGGGTGAGCTCGCCGATGTCCTCGGTGTGGAACCAGCCGTCCGGCTCCAGCACCTCGGCGGTCTTCTCCGGCAGGTTGTGGTAGCCGCGCATCACGCCGGGGCCGCGCAGCAGGATCTCGCCGTCCTCGGCGATCCGCACCTCGGTGCCGGGCAGCGGGCGGCCGACCGTGCCGATCCGGACGTCCTCCTTGCGGTTGACGCAGGAGCCGGCACTGGTCTCGCTCAGCCCGTAGCCCTCCAGGATCGGCACCCCGGCACCGAGGAAGAAGTAGCCGATCTCGGGGGCCAGGGCGGCGCTGCCGGAGACGGCGCCGCGCAGCCGGCCGCCGAAGGCGGCCCGGATCTTCGCGTACACCAGCTTGTCGGCGAGCGCGTGCTGCAGCCGCAGGCCCAGCGGGGCGCTCCCGACGCCGGTGGCGACCCGGCTCTCCTGGACCACCCGGGCGTGCTCGCGGGCGACCTTGGCGGCCCACAGGAAGATCTTGTACTTGGCGCCGCCCTCGGCCCGGGCCCGCCCGGCGATGCCGTTGTAGACCTTCTCGAAGATGCGCGGCGCCGAGGCCATGGTGGTCGGCCGGATGACCGGCAGGTTGTGGATGATCCGGTCGACCCGGCCGTCCACGGCCATCACGTGGCCGGTGGCGATCTGGCCGGAGATCAGCGTCTTGCCGAAGACGTGCGACAGCGGCAGCCACATGAACTGGACGTCGTCGGGGCCGAGCAGGCCGCTGGCCTCCTGGGCCCGGCCCTCGTAGGCCCAGCAGTCGTGCACCAGGCGCACGCCCTTGGGGCGGCCGGTGGTGCCGGAGGTGTAGATGAGGGTGGCCAGCTGCTCCTTGTCGAGCCCGGCCACGGCCTTGTCGACCGCGTCCGGGTGCTGCTCCAGGTACTCGGCGCCGCGCCGTTCGAGCTCGGCCAGGGTGAGCAGGTCCAGGCCGGCCGTGTCGAGTGCCTCCGCCCCGGGCGCCCCGGCGGGGGCGTCGAAGAGGATCACGGTGCGCAGCTCGGGCAGCTCGTCGATGTGCTCGACGGCCTTGGCCAGCTGGGCGGCGTTCTCGGCGAACATCGCCCGGGAGCCGGAGTTGGAGAGGATGAAGGCCGTCTCGTCGGCGTTGGTGCTCGGGTAGACGGTGGTGATGGCGGCGCCCGCGCACATGGCGCCCAGGTCGGCGAGGATCCACTCGACCCGGGTGGAGGAGGCCAGCGCGACCCGGTCCTCCGACTGGATGCCGAGCGCCATCAGGCCGGCGGCCACCGCCTTGACCCGGACCGCGGTCTGCGCCCAGGTGAGCGAGCGCCACTGCTCGGCGCCGGGCGCGCCGTCCGCGGCGTGCTCGTCGACCGAGGCCGGGTAGCGGTAGGCCTCGGCGTTCGGGGTCAGGGCGACCCGCTCCAGGAACAGGTGGGCGACGGAGGCGGGACGCCCGGCGACGATGTCGGCACTGCCGGAGTCGATCAGGGACTGCGCGGAACTCAACGAGGACCTCCGGGGGCGGGTGGCCGTCTGAGGGATTGTCGCGGCGTCCGTGGGGGCGTCCGCCGGGCCCCCGTTAACGTGGTCGGTACCGGTCAGTAACAAGGGCGTAGTCAGCAGCCTAGGGGGAAACCGGTCATTCCGTAAGGGGGCGGCCCCAGCTGGCACGCCCCCTCGGCGCCGGTGCCCGCCGGAGGGCGCGAACCGGGCCGCCGATGGCAAAGGCCCGGCAAACCTCCGCCGGACGGCCCCCGAATCGTCTGTACGACGCTACAGAACGACGAGAATTGGGGTGCGAACCCGACCGGCGAAGACAAGAGTGTGCCAGTGCTGATCAGACTGCTCCGGGCGTACCTGCGCCCATACTCCCGACCGATCACCCTGCTGGTGGCCCTCCAGCTGGTGTCCACCCTCGCGGCGCTCTACCTGCCCACGCTCAACGCCGACATCATCGACAAGGGCGTGGTCACGGGCGACACCGGCTACATCCTGCGCCTGGGCGCCGTGATGATCGGCGTCACCCTGCTCCAGGCGCTCTGCTCGATCGGCGCCGTCTACTACGGCGCCCGCACCGCCATGGCCTTCGGCCGCGACCTGCGGGCCGCCGTCTTCGACCGGGTGCAGAGCTTCTCCTCCCGCGAGGTCGGCCAGTTCGGCGCCCCGTCGCTGATCACCCGCACCACCAACGACGTCCAGCAGGTCCAGATGCTGGCCCTGATGAGCTTCACCCTGATGGTCGCCGCACCGATCATGTGCGTCGGCGGCATCATCATGGCGCTCAACCAGGACGTCCCGCTGTCCGGCCTGCTGCTCGCCGTCATCCCCGTGCTCGGCATCGTCGTCGTCCTGCTGGTGCGCGCCCTGCGGCCGAAGTTCCGCAGCATGCAGGTGAAGATCGACACCGTGAACCGGGTGCTGCGCGAGCAGATCACCGGCATCCGGGTCATCCGCGCCTTCGTCAAGGACGGCCACGAGCAGCAGCGCTTCGCCGACGCCAACGAGGACCTCACCCAGGTCGCCCGGCAGGTCGGCCGGCTGATGTCCGTGATGTTCCCCGCCGTCATGCTGGTCGTCAACGTCTCCAGCGTCGCCGTGCTCTGGTTCGGCGCCCACCGCATCGACAGCGGCGGCATGGAGATCGGCGGGCTCACCGCCTTCCTCTCCTACCTGATGCAGATCCTGATGAGCGTCATGATGGCCACCTTCATGTTCATGATGGTGCCGCGCGCCGAGGTCTGCGCCGAACGCGTCGAGGAGGTCCTCGGCACCTCCTCCAGCGTCGTCCCGCCCGCCGCCCCGGTCACCGAGGTGCTGCGCCGCGGCAACCTGGAACTGCGCGACGTCGACTTCCGCTACCCCGGCGCCGAGGCCCCGGTGCTGCGCGGCATCGACCTCACCGCCCGCCCCGGCGAGACCACCGCCATCATCGGCTCCACCGGCGCCGGCAAGTCCACCCTGCTCGGCCTCGTCCCCCGGCTCTTCGACGTCACCTCCGGACAGGTCCTGCTCGACGGCACCGACGTGCGCGAGCTCTCCGCCGACACGATCGCCGACAGCGTCGGCATCGTCCCGCAGAAGCCCTACCTCTTCACCGGCACCGTCGCCAGCAACCTCCGCTACGGCCGCCCCGACGCCACCGACGAGGAGCTCTGGCACGCCCTGGAGATCGCCCAGGCCAAGGACTTCGTCGAGAAGCTGCCCGAAGGCCTGGACGCCCCCATCTCCCAGGGCGGCAGCAACGTCTCCGGCGGCCAGCGCCAGCGCCTGGCCATCGCCCGGGCCCTCGTCCGGCGGCCCGACGTCTACCTCTTCGACGACTCCTTCTCCGCGCTCGACTACGCCACCGACGCCAGGCTGCGCAAGGCCCTCGCCCGCGAGACCTCCGACGCCACCGTCCTGATCGTCGCCCAGCGCGTCTCCACCATCCGCGACGCCGACCGGATCATCGTCCTCGACGAGGGCGCCGTCGTCGGCACCGGCACCCACCGCGAACTGATGGCCGACAACCCGACGTACCGGGAGATCGTGCTCTCCCAGCTCACCGAGCAGGAGGCGGCGTGACCACCCCAGGAAAGCCCGCCGGAACGCCCGCCGGAAAGCCGGCCGGGGCCCCCGCCGGACCGGGCGCCGGACAGCCCGCGGACAAGCTCCCCAGCGACTCCCAGGCCGCCGCCGCCCGCCGCGGACCGGCCGGACCGGGCCGCTTCATGGGCGGCCAGGGCACCGAGAAGTCCATGGACTTCAAGGGCTCCGGCAAACGCGTGCTCGGCCTGCTACGCCCCGAACGCAACGTCCTGATCGGCGTCCTGCTGCTCGGCGTGCTCGGCATCGGCTGCGCCGTCACCGGCCCGAAGATCCTCGGCGACGCCACCGACCTGATCTTCGCCGGCGTCATCGGCGCCCGCTTCCCCGCCGGCACCTCCAAGGCCGAGGTCATCGCCGGACTGCGCGCCCACGGCGACGGCGGCGTCGCCGACCTGCTCTCCGCCGTCGACTTCACCCCCGGCCAGGGCATGGACTTCGGCGCCATCGGCTCCATCCTGCTCTGGGTGCTCGGCATCTACCTCGCCTCCGCCCTCTTCGGCATCGTCCAGGGCCGCCTGGCCACCCGGGCGATCCAGTCCGCCAGCTACCGGCTGCGCCAGGACGTCGAGGCCAAACTCGCCCGGCTGCCGCTCAGCTACTTCGACAGGCAGCCGCGCGGCGAGGTGCTCAGCCGGGTCACCAACGACATCGACAACATCGGCCAGTCGATGCAGCAGACCATGGGACAGATCGTCAACTCGCTGCTCACCGTGGTCGGTGTGCTCGCGATGATGTTCTGGATCTCCCCGATCCTCGCCGCGATCGCCCTGGTCTCCGTACCGCTCTCGGTGGTCGTCGCCGCCAAGGTCGGCAAGCGGGCCCAGCCGCAGTTCGTCCAGCAGTGGAAGTCCACCGGCCAACTCAACGCCCACATCGAGGAGATGTACACCGGCCACACCCTGGTCAAGGCGTTCGGCCGGCACCGCGAGTCCGCCGAGACCTTCCGCGAGCACAACGACGCGCTGTTCCACGCCAGCTTCCGCGCCCAGTTCATCTCCGGGATCATCCAGCCCGCGATGATGCTGATCGGCAACCTGCAGTACGTGCTGGTCGCCGTGGTCGGCGGCCTGCGGGTGGCCAGCGGCTCGCTGTCCATCGGCGACGTCCAGGCCTTCATCCAGTACTCCCGGCAGTTCAGCCAGCCGCTCACCCAGGTCGCCAGCATGGCCAACCTGGTGCAGTCCGGGGTCGCCTCCGCCGAGCGCGTCTTCGAACTCCTCGACGCCCCCGAGCAGAGCCCCGAACCGGCCATGCCCGAGAAGCCCGACACCGTCCACGGCCGGGTCGCCTTCCAGGACGTGTCCTTCCGCTACGACCCCGACAAGCCGCTCATCGACGACCTCTCGCTCAAGGTCGAACCCGGCCAGACCGTCGCCATCGTCGGCCCCACCGGCGCCGGCAAGACCACCCTGGTCAACCTGCTGATGCGGTTCTACGAGGTCAGCTCCGGGCGCATCACCCTCGACGGCATCGACATCGCCGCGATGTCCCGCGAGGACCTGCGCTCCGGCATCGGCATGGTCCTCCAGGACACCTGGCTGTTCGGCGGCACCATCGCCGACAACATCGCCTACGGGGCCGGCTCCGCCACCCGCGACGAGGTCGTCGAGGCCGCCCGGGCCGCCCACGTCGACCGCTTCGTCCGCACCCTCCCGGACGGCTACGACACCGTCATCGACGACGAGGGCACCGGCGTCAGCGCCGGCGAGAAGCAGCTGATCACCATCGCCCGGGCCTTCCTCGCCCAGCCGTCCATCCTGGTCCTCGACGAGGCCACCAGCTCCGTCGACACCCGCACCGAGGTGCTCATCCAGCGGGCCATGGCCCGGCTGCGTACCGGCCGCACCAGCTTCGTCATCGCCCACCGGCTCTCCACCATCCGGGACGCCGACGTGATCCTGGTGATGGAGAACGGCTCCATCGTGGAGCAGGGCTCGCACGACGAGCTGATCGCCGCCGACGGCGCCTACGCCCGGCTCTACCAGGCGCAGTTCGCGGAGGCCGTGGCCGAGGTGGACTGACCCGTCGTCACGCCCGGAGCCGGGACGGAACCCGCCGTCCCGGCTCCGCGCGCACCCGCCCCTCGCGGGGCACGACCGCCTTCGCTACGGTGGCCCCCGTGACCGCCCAGCCCACGGCCCCCGGACCGGCCCCCGACGCCTTCGAGGCGAACCGCCGCTACCTGGGCTCGGTCGCCTACCGGCTGCTCGGCTCCTTCACCGACGCCGAGGACGTCCTCCAGGACGCCTGGCTGCGCTGGCAGGACGCCGACCGCGCCGCCGTCGCCGACCCGCGCGCCTTCCTCACCACCGTGGTCACCCGGCTCTGCTACGACCAGCTGGGCTCCGCCCGCAGCCGCCGCGAGGCCTACTACGGCGAGTGGCTGCCCGAACCGTCCGTCTCCTACGCCGACGGCCCCGACTCCCCCGCCGACCTGGCCGAACGCGGCGAGTCCGTCTCCCTCGCCCTGCTCACCGTGCTGGAGCAGCTCACCCCGGCCGAGCGGGCCGCCTTCGTCCTGCACGACGTCTTCGCGGTCGGCTTCGAGTCCATCGCCGCCTCCCTGGACCGCACCCCGGACGCCACCCGCCAGCTCGCCTCCCGGGCCCGCCGCCGGGTCAAGGAGGGCGGCCGGCACCCCGGCGGCACCGACCCGGCCGAACACCGGCGGGCCGTCGAGGCGTTCGCCTCCGCCAGCGCCCGGGGCGACATCCTCGGCCTGATGGCGGTCCTCGACCCCGACGTGGTCTGGCACGCCGACGGCGGCGGCATCGTCCGCGCCGCCGCCCGCCCGGTGCGCGGCGCCGACAAGGTCGCCCGCCTGGTGGCCGGACTGGTCGCCAAGTGGTTCACCCCCGACGCCGCGATCGGCCTCGCCGCCGTCAACGGCGAACCCGGCCTGGTCTGGTACGAGCGCGGCACCGGCAACGTCGGCGGGGTGCTGGCCTTCGCCGTGGCCGACGGCCGGATCACCGAGGCCTTCGTCGTGGTCAACCCCGAGAAGCTCGGCCGGATCGACCCGGTCACGACCGGCTGAACCGGGCCCCGCCGGGCTGTGACGCGGGTCACCGTCACACTCCGGCCGGCCGCGTCGTCCCCTTCCCGAACAGCGCTCCACCGGAGCGCCCCACGAGGAGGCGGACGAGATGAGCAGCACCACCAGCACCGATCAGCGGATCGTCGTCCTCGGCGCCGGGTACGCCGGGATCACCGCGGCCAAGGGCGCCGGACGCCGCCGCGCCGTCACCCTGGTCGCCCCCGAGGAGCGGCTCCTGCACCGCATCCGCCAGCACGAGACCGCCGCCGGCCGCGGCCGCGACTGGCCCGCGCTCACCGAACTCGCCCGCGGCCGCCGGATCGAGCACCGCCGGGCCCGGGCCGTCGCACTCGACCTGGCCGGGCACGAGGTGCTCCTCGACGACGGCACCACCCTCGGCTACGACACCCTGGTCCACGCCCTCGGCAGCCGCACCGCCTGGCACGGCGTCCCCGGCGCCGCCGAGCACGCCCACCCCGTGGAGCGCGCCGCCGAGGTCCGCCGGCTCATCCGCGAGGCCGCCCGCCCCGGCACCCTCGCCGTCGTCGGCGGCGGCGCCACCGGCATCGAACTGGCCGCCGAACTCGCCGAGGCCCACCCCGGCTGGCGGGTGCGGATCGTCGCCTCCGGCACCGTCGGCGGCGCCTACTCGCCCAAGGGCCGCGCCCACATCCGGCGCGTCCTCGACCGTCTCGGCGTCGACGTCCACGAGGACGCCACCGTCACCGAGGTCACCCCCGGCGGGCTGCGCACCACCGCCGGCCCGGTCGACGCCGACCTCACCCTGTGGGCCGCCTCACTGGAACCCCACCCGCTGGCCGCCGAGGCCGGACTGGCCGTCGACGAGCGCGGCCGCGCCCTGGTGGACGACCACCTGCGGTCGGTCTCGCACCCGGACGTCCACGTGGTCGGCGACGCCGCCGCCGTCACCGTCCCCGGCGTCGGCACCCTGCGGATGGGCTGCGCCACCGCGCTGCCGCAGGGCCAGTACGTGGGCCGGCTGCTCGACGGGCGCACCTCGGCGCCGTTCTCCTTCACGTACCTCGTGCAGTGCCTCAGCCTGGGCCGGCGGGACGGGCTGCTCCAACTGGTCCACCCCGACGACTCGATGAAGCCCACCGTGCTCACCGGCACCGCGGGGCGGCTGGCCAAGGCCGGGATCGTCGGCCTCGTCCTCGGCGCGCTCAAGTAGCCGCCGGGGGCCACCGGTTCCGTCCGGGGCCTACCGGTTCCCGTGCCCGGCGGGAACGCGGAAGGGCCCGGGCAGTCCCGCCCGGGCCCTCCTCGCACCGCTTCCCGCTACGCCTACTTCTTGTCCTTCGGCGTCTCGGCGTCGGTGGACAGCGCGGCGATGAAGGCCTCCTGCGGGACCTCCACGCTGCCGACCATCTTCATCCGCTTCTTGCCTTCCTTCTGCTTCTCCAGCAGCTTCCGCTTACGGGAGATGTCACCGCCGTAGCACTTGGCGAGGACGTCCTTGCGGATCGCGCGGACCGTCTCACGGGCGATCACCCGGGAGCCGATGGCGGCCTGGATCGGCACCTCGAACTGCTGGCGGGGGATGAGCTTCTGCAGCTTGCCGGCCATCATCACGCCGTAGCCGTAGGCCTTGTCCTTGTGCACGATCGCGGAGAACGCGTCCACCGGGTCGCCGTGCAGCAGGATGTCGACCTTCACCAGCTGGGCGGCCTGCTCGCCGATGGGCTCGTAGTCGAGCGAGGCGTAGCCGCGGGTCTTGGACTTCAACTGGTCGAAGAAGTCGAAGACGATCTCCGCGAGCGGCAGGGTGTAGCGCAGCTCGACCCGGTCCTCGGAGAGGTAGTCCATGCCCTGGAGGTTGCCGCGGCGGGACTGGCAGAGCTCCATGATCGCGCCGACGAACTCGTTCGGCGCCAGGATGGTGCCGCGCACGACCGGCTCGAACACCTCGGAGATCTTGCCGCTCGGGAACTCGCTCGGGTTGGTGACGGTGTGCTCGGTGCCGTCCTCCATCACCACCCGGTAGACCACGTTCGGGGCGGTGGAGATCAGGTCGAGGTTGAACTCGCGCTCCAGGCGCTCCCGGATGATCTCCAGGTGCAGCAGGCCGAGGAAGCCGCAGCGGTAGCCGAAGCCCAGCGCGACCGAGGTCTCCGGCTCGTACACCAGGGCGGCGTCGTTGAGGCGCAGCTTGTCCAGGGCGTCGCGCAGCAGCGGGTAGTCCGAGCCGTCCAGCGGGTACAGGCCCGAGAACACCATCGGGCGCGGGTCCTTGTAGCCGCCGAGCGCCTCGGTGGCACCCTTGTGCATCGAGGTGATCGTGTCACCGACCTTGGACTGCCGGACGTCCTTCACACCGGTGATGATGTAGCCGACCTCGCCGACGCCGAGGCCGTCGGCGACCTTCGGCTCGGGCGAGATGACGCCGATCTCCAGCAGCTCATGGGTGGCGCCGGTCGACATCATCGCGATGCGCTCGCGCTTGGTGAGCTGGCCGTCCACGACACGGACGTAGGTGACCACGCCGCGGTAGGAGTCGTACACCGAGTCGAAGATCATCGCGCGGGCCGGGGCGTCCTTGACGCCGACCGGGGCCGGGACGGTGTTGACGATGTGGTCCAGCAGGTCCTCGACACCGAGACCGGTCTTGGCGCTGACCTGGAGCACGTCGGAGGGGTCGCAGCCGATGATGTGGGCGATCTCGGCGGCGTACTTCTCCGGCTGGGCGGCCGGCAGGTCGATCTTGTTGAGGACCGGGACGATCGTGAGGTCGTTCTCCAGCGCCAGGTACAGGTTGGCGAGGGTCTGGGCCTCGATGCCCTGGGCCGCGTCGACCACCAGGACGGTGCCCTCGCAGGCCGCGAGGGAGCGGGACACCTCGTACGTGAAGTCCACGTGGCCGGGGGTGTCGATCATGTTGAGGATGTGGGTCGTCCCGGCGTCCGGCCCGGTCTTCGGGGCCCACGGGAGGCGGACCGCCTGCGACTTGATGGTGATGCCGCGCTCGCGCTCGATGTCCATGCGGTCGAGGTACTGGGCGCGCATCTGCCGGGGGTCGACGACGCCGGTGATCTGCAGCATCCGGTCTGCGAGCGTCGACTTGCCGTGGTCGATGTGGGCGATGATGCAGAAGTTGCGGATCAGCGCCGGGTCGGTACGGCTGGGCTCTGGCACATTGCTGGGGGTCGCGGGCACCTTGGTCCGATTCTCCGTTGGTCCGGGGCCGGGGGTGTCCGGATCATCGCTGACCGGCTATCCCGGGGACCGGACAGTCTCGTCCGATCGAAATAGTTCCTCCCATCCTCCCACGACTACGGGGCGGGACGCCGTTCGGGCACCTCACAGCCTCCCGAGGGCGCCCGAAGGGCTTCGCCCGGCCGCACCGAGGGGTCCCGCGGCTCGGCCGGGTACGTGCGGTGGCGGGAGCTGCCGCACCACTTCTACCCGCCGTCTCCCGGCCGCGGACCGGCCACGGACCGGCCGCCGGTTTGGGGCGGGCGGCGGGCCCCTGGTAGCGTGGTCAGCTGCACCTGGCCTCGGCATGCCCTCTCAGCTGGTCCGACGGCCGCACGGTGCAGCCCGTTCAAACCATTCAGACAAGACTGAGGCTCCTTCGTGGCGAACATCAAGTCCCAGATCAAGCGCAACAAGACCAACGAGAAGGCGCGCCTGCGCAACAAGGCCGTCAAGTCCTCGCTGAAGACCGCTCTGCGCAAGGCCCGCGAGGCCGCTGCCGCCGGTGACACCGAGAAGGCCACCGTGCTGGCCCGCGCCGCCTCCAAGGCGCTCGACAAGGCCGTGAGCAAGGGCGTCATCCACGCCAACCAGGCCGCCAACAAGAAGTCGGCCATCACCAAGCGCGTCAACACCGCCGTCCAGGCCTGACGCCCCCCGGGGGCTCCGGCCCCCACCGCCTCAGGGCGACCGGCCCTCTACCCGGAACCCCGAGGCGTGCGAGACTCGCACCGCACGCGGCCTGCGTTCGCCACGCGGGTGCGGTGCAGCACGAGCTGTACGACAGGCGCCGCAGTCATCCTCTCCCCGAGGGCGACTGCGGCGCCTGTCGCGTTCCGCGCCCCGGCCGCTAGGGTCGGTCAGGCGCGACCGGGGGTGCGGGGAGCACCCACGGCGGCCAGTCCCGAGGGGGGAACTTCCATGACGACGCCACCGCCGCCACCGCCGGGTCCGGGTCCGGGCCAGGGTCCGGGTTCGAACGGACCGGGCTACGGCTTTCCGCAGCAACCGGCCACGGCGCCCGCACCCGGCACGAGCGGGCCGGGCGGACTCGGTGGATCCGGCGGGCCGGGGGCCGGCGGCTTCGGGCCGCCGCTCGGGCTGCCCGCCGCGCCCGGGCTGCCCGCCGCGCCGCCCAAGGGCGGTGGGCTGCGCCGCAACGCCGTCTGGGCCTTCGTCGGCGCGGTCCTCGCCTCGGCCGGCTGGGCCGCCGCCGTGGTGGCCGTCCCGGACCTCGTCAGCAACGACTCCTCACCGCGCAGCCTCGGCAACTACCACCTCTCCGACGACTTCTGCGCCACCGCGAAGCCCTCCCGGCTGCTGGAGACCTACACCGTCACCACGGACAGCAGTTCGCCGTCCCACCACACCGACCGGACCGCCGCCCTGGACAGCATGAACTGCTCCATGTCGCTCAAGCGGACCGGCGGCGGCACCGACAGCGAGTACGCCAGCGTGTACATCCGTGCCGACCTGCACAAGGCCGTCAACCCGGCACCCGAGCAGACGGCCGGCAAGGAGCTCTACCGGGCCCGGGGCTACCAGATCACCGACATCCCGGGGATCGGCGAGGACGCGTTCTTCATCTACAAGGACGACGGCGGTTCGGGCTCGTACCACAGCCTGTTCGGCGAGGTGCAGATCCGCGACGGCGGGATGACCTACTACATCAGCTACAACGCCAGTTACACCCAGGGGAAGGCCAACCCGCCGTCCATGACCGAGCTCCGCAACGACCTGCAGACCGACGCCGACAACGCCGTACGGGCCATGCGCAAGTAGCGGTCCGCCGCCTCCGCGGTCAGTACGAGGGACGGGAGCCGGCCCGGGCGGCCTTGGCGACGGCCACCACCGCCCGCTCCAGGGCGAAGGCCGGGTCGGCCGAGCCGCCCTTGACCGCCGCATCGGCCTGGGCGATCGCGGTGAGCGCCGTGGCCACCGCATCGCCGGTCCACCCGCGCATCTGCTGACGGACCCGGTCCACCTTCCACGGCGGCATGCCCAACTCGCGGGCCAGATCGGCCGGGCGCATGTTCCGCCCGGTCGTCGCCAGCCGGCCGATGCTGCGCACGCCGGAGGCCAGCGCGTAGGTGATGCCGGTCGGCGGCTGGCCGACGGCCAGCGCCCAGCGCAGCCGCTCCAGCGCCTCGGCCGCCCGACCGGTGACCGCCAGGTCGGCCACCTCGAACCCGGTCGCCTCGGCCCGGCCGCTGTAGTAGCGGGCCACCACCGTCTCGTCGATCGTGCCCTCGACGTCCGAGGTCAACTGGCTGCACGCGGCGGCGAGTTCGCGCAGGTCGCTGCCGAGCGCGTCCAGCAGTGCCTGGCAGGCCTCCTGGGTCGCGGAGCGGCCCAGCGTACGGAACTCGCCCTTGACGAAGGCCAGCCGCTCGCCCGCCTTGGCCAGCTTGGCGCAGGCCACCTCGCGCCCGCCCGCCTTGCGCCCGAAGTCCAGCAGGCCCTTGCCCTTGGCCCCGCCGGCGTGCACCAGGACGATGATCACTTCCTCGGCCGGGGCCTCGATGTACGCCTTGACCTCCTTCACCGACTCGGCGGAGAGGTCCTGCGCGGCCCGGACCACGATCACCTTGCGCTCGGCGAACAGCGAGGGCGTGGTCAGCTCGGCCAGACTGCCCGGCTGCAGGCCGCCGGGCGGGAGGTCCCGCACGTCGGTGTCCGGGTCCGCCGCCCTGGCCGCGGCCACCACCTGGGCTACCGCACGGTCCAGCAGCAGCTCCTCCTGACCGACCGCGAGGGTCAGCGGGGCGAGCAGGTCGTCGGGTGCACTCTTCCTGGCCATCGCCTACCAGCATCCCACGCGCCGCGGACACTCCCGCCCGGACGGGCGGGGGCGTACGGACGGGCGGGGGCGTACGGGCGGGCGGGGGACGGGGGCCAGTGGTCCGGGGCCGGGGCCGGGGCCGGGGCCGGGGCCGGGGCCGGGGCCGGGGCTCGTGAAGGCCGACCGCCCTGCGGGGGCGCGCGGCCCGACCTGGAGAATGGCCCGGTGACCGAGAACCACACCCCCGACCTGCCGGACGTCGAAGACCCGTTCGTCCGCCAGCTGCTCGTCCTGCCCGACCGCGACACCGCCGACGAGGCCGCCGAGGAGCTCTCCGCCGCCCATCCCGACCTCGGCGACCTGGAGATCGTCCGCGACGCGCTGGCCGGCGAGGACGACGCCGAGGACGCCCAGTGGCTCGTCGTCCTCGACCCCCCGTCCGACGGCTGGACGCCCACCCTCCTGCACGCCCTCGACACCGTCGCGGCCTCCTACGAGGGCTGGCGCGAGGAGGCCTGACCCGACCGTCGCCCGCCCCCGTCGCCCTCGGCGCCCCCGGCGCTCCCCGAGGTGGTCAGTTCGGCAGCACCCAGTCCGGCCGCCAGGTCCCGGGGGCGTCGTGGGCGGGCGTGGTGGCGGCGAGGTGGGCCCGGAGGGTGGCCAGGGCGGGGTGGGGGTTGTCCCGGTGCCACAGCAGCGAGTGCGGGTAGACCGGCGTCGGGTCGGTCACCGGGATGCGGCGCAGACCGTGCCCGGCGGGCCAGACCAGCCGGGTGCGCTCGCTCATGAAGGTGGCCAGGGCCGGGGTGTCGGCGACGGTGTCCAGCAGCGCGTCGGAACCGAAGTTGGGGCCGGTCGCCTCGATGGTGAGGCCGAACTCGGCGACCAGGTCGTCGTAGTAGGCGGCCCACTCGGTGCCGGGGGCGATGCCGGGCATCCAGATCCGGTGGCCGACCAGCTGGGCGACGGTCACCGAACGCGCGCCCGCCAGCGCGTGCGCCGGACCGGTGAGCAACTGCAAGGGCTCGTCGAGCACCCGGACGGACTCGACGTCCTCCGGGAAGGGCCGCCCGGGTGCGGCGACGGCACGGAAGGACGCGTCGATCGCCCCCGAGCGGATCGCGGCGACGGCCGCCGCCACGTCGAACAGCATCACCACGTCCAACTCGATCCCGGGGTGCGCGCGGTGGAAGTCGCGCATCAGACCCGACCCGGCGCCGCGCGAGGCGATGATGTCGACCCGCAGCGGCCGACGGCCCGTCCGCACCGAGGCGACGGCCCGCTCGGCGGCGCGCAGCAGTTCGCGTGCGTGGGGCAGGAACGCCTGTCCGTCGATGGTGAGTTCGGCGCCGCGCGGGGTGCGGGTGAACAGGCGCACCCCGAGGTCGCGCTCCAGGGCGGCGATGCGCTTGGAGACGGCCTGCTGGGTGACCGCCAGGTCGACGGCGGCCTTCTGGAACTGGCCGGCCTCGGCGGCGGCGGCGAAGGTGCGTACGGCTTCGAGGTCCACGTCGGCCCACCCTAGGCCGATCCGACGCGCAATGTCAGACACGCCCTTGTGAACAACGGATGGTTGTACCCGTGGGGCGGATCGGTTGTTTGACCTGCGGTCGAGCTGCTCGGTTAGCTCTCCCCGGTCAACGTCGGATTGTTCGAACGGGATGCCGAGGGAGTGCGCCGGACATGGTGGGCACGGGGGACGCGGCAGGTGCGGCAGGCACGGCAGGCACGGCAGGCACGGCAGCGACAGCGACAGCGACAGCGACAGCGACAGCGGGCAGGTTCGGCAGGAGACGGCTGGGGCCGCGGTTCGGGTGGCTGTGGGCGGCCTACACGGTCAGCGCGTACGGGTCCGGACTGGGGTTCGGCGCCCTGCCGCTGCTGGCCGTCCTGGTGCTGCACGCCGGGCCCGCCCAGGTGTCCGCACTGTCCGCCGTGGGCCCCGCCGTGGGGGCGCTGATCGCGCTGCCGCTCGCCCCCTGGGTGGAGTTCCAGCGCAAACGCCCGGTGATGATCACCATGGACCTGGTCCGGTTCGCGGCCATGGCGACGATCCCGGCCGCCTACGCCCTCGGGCTGCTCGGCTTCGCCCAACTGCTGGCCGTCTCGGCCGTCGTCGCCGCGGCCAAGATCGCGTTCAACGCGGCCGCCGGCGCCCACCTCAAGGCCCTGGTCCGACCCGAGGACCTCCTGGTGGCCAACTCCCGCTTCGAATCGACGAACTGGAGCTCCATCGCGATCGGACCGCCCCTGGGCGGGGCCGCCATCGGCCTGTTCGGACCGGTCACCACCGTGATCGCCGACGCCCTCAGCTACCTGCTCTCCGCCCTCGGCATCGGCGCCATCCGCGGCCGGGAGAAGACGCCGCCGCCCGCCGGGCGGAACCCGGGGCGGGCCGGCTCGGTCCTCGACGGCTGGCGGCACATCCTCGGCGACCCCGAGCTGCGGGCGCTCTACCTCAACAACCTGCTCGTCTCCGGGCTGATCATGGCCACCGAACCGCTGCTGGCCGTCCTCATGCTGCGCCAACTCCACTTCCCGCCCTGGCAGTACGGCCTCGCCTTCGCCGCCCCCTGCCTCGGCGGACTCATCGGCTCCCGGCTCGCCCAGCGCGTCGTGACCCGCTACGGCCGACACCGGGTGTTCCGGACCGTCGGCGCCCTGCGCGCCGTGTGGCTGATCGGCCTGGTCCTCGTCCGCCCCGGCGTCGTCGGCCTGGTCACCGTGATGGCCGTCGAACTCGCCATCATCATCAACATGAGCCTCTACACCCCGGTGCTCGCCACCCACCGGCTCGAACGCACGCCCGAGCACCTCCTCGCCCGCACCCTGTCCGCCTGGTCCATCGGCCAGCAGACCGCCATCGCCGTCTGCACCGCCCTCGGCGGCCTCCTCGCCGACACCACCGGCCCACGCACCGCCCTCGCCGCCGCGGGCCTCCTCATCCTGGCCGCCCCCCTCCTCCTCCCCCGGGGCACCCCCGCCCCGGCCCCTCACCCCCCGGCCCCCACCCGTTCCTGAGGCCGCCGGGCCCCACGCCTACCCAATTCGGGTGAAGGTCCGTCCACCCACCGACGGGGCGGCGGCGGGCCGCCGTAGCCTCGGTGGCGCCCCGTCGCCGCTCGGGTGCGCGATCCGGGCGAAGGTGCGGGATCCGTCGATCCGGAAGGCCACCGACACCATGACACGCTCAGCGGGCGGACACGACGAGACGCCCGGCGGGCCCTCCCGCCGCCACCTGCTCAGGATCGGCATCGGCGTCGCCGTGGGGGCCGGGGCCCTCGGCTCCGGCGCCCCCGCCGCGCTCGCCAACGGCCCGTACGACCCGACCGCCCCGACCATCGCGACCAAGATCAAGAACCTCAGCGGCCCGGCCGAGACCGGATCGTTCGGCGCCGCGTGGACCGACCTCGGCATCCCCGTCCGGTGCCCGGACGGCACCATGCTCTTCGTCTGCGGCGACACCTACTCCGGCGACCAGCTCTTCACCGGCCAGTGGAACGCGCCCGTCGGACTGCGCTCCAGCAGCGCCGACCTGGACAACCTGCGCATCGACGGCGTCGTCCAGGGCGCCTACGGCATCAGCCTCGTCGACGAGCCGCACACCCAGGTCGGCGACAAGTTCACGACCGCGATCCCCTCCGACGCCTTCGTCGTCGACGGCGTGATGTACATGCACCTGATGCGCGGGGTCATCTACGACACCCACCACACCGACTTCTGGCGCTCCACCGACAACGGGCAGACCTGGGAGTACCTGTGCCAGTGGCCCGGCGACCTGTACGGCGGGCAGTTCCAGCAGAAGACCTACGCGGTGGCCGACGACGGCTACTGCTACGTGCTGTCCACGGTCTTCAACCGTGAGGTGGAATCGGGGATGCTGCTGCACCGGGTGCGGAAGGAGAGCCTCGGCACCCCGGACGCCTACGAGCCCTGGGGCTACACCGACGGCAACTGGCAGTGGAACGCCCCCGCCCCGACGACCGTCTTCGGCACCCGCAAGTGGGGCGAGCTGTGCTTCCGCGCCATGGACGGCAAGTACGTCCTCACCTGGCTGAACACGGACCCGCTGTCGATCAGGGCGATGGTCTTCGCACTCCCGACCTCGGACCTGACCAGGACGCTGGAACAGGCCATGATCCTCCCCGGCGCCCCGGGCCAGGAGACCGCCAACGTCGTGGCCAGCCCGTACGGCGGCTTCGTCATCCCCGGCTCGACGTTCGGCAACTTCCACATCGTCGTCAGCCAGTGGTACGACGTGACGAACTACCGGATCATGCAGTACCGGATCAACATGCTCTCCTGACCGCCCCTGCCCCGGCCTGATCGTCCCCGGCCCAACTGGCCCGGGCCGAAGGCCCACTGCTCCGGTGGCGGGGGGGGGGGGGGGGGCGCCCCCGCGCGCCCCCCCCCCACAAAAA
>NZ_JBHJWG010000035.1:75551-90619 GCF_042266305.1 Kitasatospora sp. NPDC056076 | reverse complement strand
TGGTACTGCAGGGGGGACCCTGTGGGAGAGTAGGACGCCGCCGAACAATCATTCAGAAAAGCCCCTGATCCCTTCGGATCAGGGGCTTTTCGCATGTCCGCTCAGTTGTCGTCGTCCTCGTCGGGCAACTGGGCGTCGTCGGTCTTCGGCTGACCCTGGGCCTGGGCCGGCTTGGGCTCGGTGGTCGGGGCGTCCGAAGGCGCTGCCGAGGCCGGTGCCGAGGCTGCGGCCGATGGCGCGTCCGAAGCCGGCGCTGACGGGTCGGCCGGCGTTGCGGGTGCTGCTGCCACTGCCGCGGTGCCCCAGGACGGCCGGTCGAGCCACTTGTCGGCGGTGTTGGTGAGGCGGGCGACGCCCGTGCCGTCGGCGCGCATGCTGTAGAGGTCGGCGCCGCCGCCGGAGGGGGCCTGGGCGAAGACGATGGACTTGCCGTCGGGTGCGTAGGCCGCGGCGCCGTAGAAGGCGGTGGACGGGGCTGGGGTGAGGGCGCCGATGGCGGTGCCGTCGGGGTGGACGGTGTAGATGCCGCCGCCGGGGGCGTTGTCGGGGCCGGCCGGGTAGGTGGTGAAGAGGATCTGGGTGCCGTCGGGGGACCAGGTCGCGCGGTCGCCGGCGCGCAGTTCCCAGGGGGTGAGCTGGCGCAGCCCGGTGCCGTCCGTGCCGACCACGTAGACGGCGCGGCTGTTGGCGGGTTGGCCGGTGGCGCTGGTGCGGTACTCGAAGGTGAGCTGCTTGCCGTCGGGGGACCAGCTGGGGTTGCTGACGGCGCCGGAGTAGGGCTTGTCGTTGGTCAGGAAGGTGAGCCGCTGGACGTTGGTGCCGTCGGGGCTCATCAGGTAGAGGTCCGAGTACTGGACCTGGTTGTTGTGGGCCTGGTCGAGGGCTCCCCAGGAGCGGCTGAACGCGAGCTGCTTGCCGTCGGGGGAGAAGGCGGGGGCGCGTTCGTCCTCGTTGGCGCAGTCGGCGGTGCCGCCGGCGGCGTCGCAGAGCTGGCTGATCTGGTGGGCGTTGTCGCCGCCGGTGGTGACGGTCCAGAGCCGGGCGGTGCCGGACTGCGGGTCGGTGCGGTCGAAGGCGACGGCGCTGCCGTCGGGGTTCCAGTCGGGGTGGTCGTCGCGGGCGCGCGCGGGCGGCTGGGTGATCTGGTGCTGGTCGGTGCCGTCCGGGCCGAGGGTGACGATGGCGCTGGTGGTGCGGGCGGCGTCGGTGTAGGCCCGGCTGACGATCAGTCCGTTGCGGGTCTCGGCGTGCGCCGCGGCGCCGACGACGCCGGGGGTCGCCGACGGGGTGGGGTCCGGGGTCGCGGTGGGGGACTCCGGGCGGATCTCGGAGAGTGGGATGTCACCGGGTTCGGCTCCGCACCCGGTGAGCAGGGTGCCCAGAAGCAGGAGGCCCGCACCGGCGGTTGCGCGGGTGCGGGCCTTGCCGCTGGTGGGGGACTGCCGTGTGCCGGCGATCCGTGTCATCTCCGTCTCCGACCTTTCCGACCGCTTCGACGTGTGCCCCGGTCCGCGGTGGGAGGGACGCAGGACGCATCCAGGAGGAAGGCCCCTGGAAGGAGCTGTCACTGTGTCAGACGGGGTGTGTCGGCGGCCGGGCGACACGCGACGGATCGCATCGGCTCGGTCACACGGAGTAGACGGCTCGGGGGCGGGTCAGCCCCGGGCGGCGCGGCGCTCGGCCTTGGCGAGGGCCTCCGCCTCGTCCTCGGCCTCGGCGACCTCCAGGGTCGGCGCGGTGCCGCCGAGCTGGGCGGGCAGCCACCAGCTGTCCTCGGGGCCGGAGGGCTTGCCGGGGTACTCGCGCTGGGCCCGGTCGAGCATCTCGCTCATGGCGGCGCGCAGCTTTCTGGTGACCATGACGGGCTTGTCGTTCGGGCCGAGGTGGATCGGCTCGCCGATCATGATCGTCACCGGGACGTGGCGCTTGGTGAGGGTCTTCGGACGGCCCTTGGTCCAGAGCTGCTGCGTGCCCCACAGGATGACCGGAAGCAGCGGGGCGCCGGAGTCGGCGGCCATCCGGGCGGCGCCGGTCTTGAACTTCTTCAACATGAACGAGCGGCTGATGGTCGCCTCGGGGAAGACGCCGACGACCTCGCCGGCCTTGAGGGCGCGGACGGCGGCCTCGTAGGCGGGCTGGCCGTCGGTGCGGTCGACCGGGATGTGCTTCATGCCGCGCATCAGCGGGCCGGAGACGCTGTGCCGGAAGACGTCGTCCTTGGCCATGAAGCGGGTCTTGCGCTTGCCGCCGCGGTAGGCGCCGAGGCCGGCGAAGAGGAAGTCCAGGTAGCTGATGTGGTTGCTGACCAGCACCGCTCCGCCGTTGGCGGGGATGTGCTCGGCGCCGATGATCTTGATCCGCACGTCGAGCGCGCGGAAGGCGGTGAGTGCGGCGCCGATCACCGGCGGGTAGACGAACTCTGCCACGGTCAGTCCTGACTTCCACGGGCCGGGGCCCGGTACGGCGGGTACCCGCGCCGTGCGCGGGGGCCGACCGGAGCACGGCACGCCGCGGCGGTCACGGGTGATACACGGAGATGATCCCCCGAACGAGTGCCTGCTGTCACCTGAGGCGTGCGGTCAAGCGAATATTCACGGTGTGATCTCCGTGATGAATCCGACCGGGAACTTTTCCGGCCCGCCGCCCGCCCCGCCGTCCGGGCCCGGCACCCGCTCCGATCAGGCCCCGGCGCCCAGGCGGCCCTGGGCGCGGCGGACGATCGGGTAGATCTCGCAGCCCGGGCAGTAGCCGAAGGCGGCGTTCAGGAAGGCCGCGGCGAGGGCGAAGCCGGCGGTCAGCAGTCCGAGCCAGCCGACGCCGGTGAGGAAGCCGAGGGTGCCGATGACGGCGAAGACGGCCCCGCCGCCCTGGGCGAAGCGCAGCGGGCGTTCGTCCTCGGTGGTGGTGGGCGGTGCCAGGCGGGGCGCGATGAGGAGGTGGAACAGGCCGACGTACGGGGAGCGGCGGGGCCCGGCGACCGCGCCGACCAGGAAGACCAGGGCCTGGAGGGAGAGCAGCAGGCCGCTGCCGGTGATCAGGACGGCGGCCAGCACCGCGCTGGTGAGCGCGGCGGCGAAGCGGTGACCTCGGGGGTCGGTCTGCAAGGAGTCTCCGGAGTGGTCGCGACGGGCGGCTGCGGCGGGGCGCGTCAGCGACAGCGGACGGTGGTGACGGGCCTCGGGTCGACGACGCGACGGACGGTCAGCAGCGGCGGGGAGAGGGGGTCGGAGTCCACCCGCCGATCGTACGGGCCCGGTGTCGGCAGGTCGACCTCCCTTTCGGAGCCCGTACGCGCTGCCGCAGACTGGGGGGATGACCGGACTCGTGGTGTGCCTCGTCGTACTGGCGGTGGCGAGCGGGTTCGGGCTGGTGAGGGCAGGGCGCGACGGGAGGCTGCGGGTGCGCACCAAGGACGGGACGGTACGGCTGTCGGAGGAGGACCTGGGCGGGCCGCTCGGTGAGCGGGCGACCCTGGTGCAGTTCTCCACCGCCTTCTGCCAGCCGTGCCGGGCGACCCGGCGGGTGCTGGCCGAGGTGGCCGGGATGCTCGACGGGGTCGTGCACGTGGAACTGGACGCCGAGGCGCAGCTGGAGCTGGTCCGTCGGCTGGAGGTGCTGCGGACGCCGACCGTCCTGGTGCTGGACGCGGCCGGGCGGGTGGTGCGCCGGGCGGCGGGGCTGCCGCGCAAGGCGGACGTGATCGCGGCGCTCGGCCAGGCGGTGTGACGGACGGGCGACCGGCGGCGGAGGGGCGGCCGGAGGGGCGGCGAGGGGATTCGTCGACGGTTGGTACCCCCCGTGAGGTAGGGCCGGCCCCCGGCTGGGGCAGGATGGGCGCAAGCGGCGGTGCCGGCCGGCCGACCTAAGCTACTGGCCAGTAGTGACCACTGCGCTACCGCCGAGTATGCTGCCAGGAAGTTCCGGACCGGCACGGGAAATTCGCTGCCCGGAGCGGGTGCGTGCCGTGTTCGCACCCGCTTGCACGCCGCAGCCGTCGGACGAGACCAGTACAGGAGACAAGGCCGTGAGCTTGAGGATCGTTGTCTGTGTGAAGTACGTGCCGGATGCGACGGGTGACCGTCGTTTCGCGGACGACCACACCACGGACCGGGAGGGTGTGGACGGCCTCCTGTCGGAGCTGGACGAGTACGGCGTGGAGCAGGCGCTGCGGATCGCGGAGGCGAACGAGGGTGCCGAGGTGACGGTGCTCACGGTGGGTCCGGACGATGCGAAGGACGCGTTGCGCAAGGCGTTGTCGATGGGTGCGGACAAGGCCGTGCACGTGAACGACGACGACATCCACGGTTCGGATGTGATCGGGACGTCGGCGGTGCTGGCGAAGGCGTTGGAGAAGACCGGGTTCGACCTGGTGATCGGTGGGATGGCGTCGACGGACGGCACGATGGGTGTGCTGCCGGCGCTGCTGGCGGAGCGGCTGGGTGTGCCGCAGGTGACGCTGCTGTCCGAGGTGTCGGTCGAGGGCGGTGTGGTGCGGGGCCGTCGGGACGGTGACGCGGCGACGGAGCTGGTCGAGGCGGCGCTGCCGGCGGTGGTCTCGGTGACGGACCAGTCGGGTGAGGCGCGTTACCCGTCGTTCAAGGGGATCATGGCGGCGAAGAAGAAGCCGGTGCAGTCGCTGGACCTGGACGACCTGGGGATCGAGGCGGACGAGGTCGGTCTGGCGGGTTCGTGGACGGCGGTCGACTCGGTGGCGGCGCGTCCGGCGCGCACCGCGGGCACGGTCGTCAAGGACGAGGGCGAGGGCGGCAAGCAGCTCGCCGCGTTCCTGGCCGACCAGAAGTTCATCTAGTCCCGCCCGTCAGCGCATCCAACGATCGATCAGGAGCAACGAATCATGGCTGAGATCCTGGTTCTGGTGGACCACGCCGATGGCGCGGTCCGCAAGCCGGCCCTCGAACTGCTGACCCTGGCCCGCCGTATCGGTGAGCCGTCCGCCGTCGTGCTGGGCGCGGGTGCCGCGGCCGCCGACATCGCCGCCAAGGCCGCCGAGTTCGGTGCCGCCAAGGTGTACGTCGCCGACGGCGCCGAGTTCGCCGACCAGCTGGTCGTCCCGAAGGTGGACGCCCTGGCCCAGATCGCCAAGGCCAACGACGTGGCCGCGGTCCTGGTCACGTCCTCCGGCGAGGGCAAGGAGGTCGCCGCCCGCGTCGCGCTGCGGATCGGCTCCGGCATCATCACCGACGCCATCGACCTGGAGGCCGGCGACGGCGGTCCGGTCGCCACCCAGTCGGTGTTCGCCGCTTCCTTCCAGGTGAAGTCCACGGTCACCAAGGGCGCCCCGGTCATCACCGTCAAGCCGAACGCCGTGGCCCCGGAGGTCGCTCCGGCCGCCGGTGCGGTGGAGAACGTGTCGGTGGAGTTCACCGGCAACGCCGCCAAGGTCACCTCGCGCACCCCGCGCGTCTCCACCGGCCGTCCCGAGCTGACCGAGGCCGCCATCGTGGTCTCCGGCGGCCGCGGCGTCGGTGCCGCCGAGGGCTTCGGCGTGGTCGAGGAGCTCGCGGACGCGCTCGGCGCGGCCGTCGGTGCCTCGCGCGCCGCCGTCGACGCCGGCTGGTACCCGCACAGCAACCAGGTCGGCCAGACCGGCAAGCAGGTCTCGCCGCAGCTCTACATCGCGGCGGGCATCTCCGGTGCCATCCAGCACCGGGCCGGCATGCAGACCTCGAAGACCATCGTGGCCGTCAACAAGGACCCCGAGGCCCCGATCTTCGAGCTGGTCGACTACGGCGTGGTCGGCGACCTGTTCCAGGTGCTGCCGCAGCTCACCACCGAGGTGAAGACCCGCAAGGGCTGATCCGCGGGACGGGTCCCCAGGACCGGAGGGCGTGGTACCGGGTGCTCGGTACCACGCCCTCCGTCGTGGTGCCCCGGGTCCCGGGGAGTGCCGCACCGGCCCGTAGAGTCGGCCCGACGGTGCCCGGGGGCGGAGCCAGCCCCGGGGCGATCAGGGCGAGGACGAGGGCGAGGACCGAGGCATGGCACTGCTGACGGCACTTCAGGGCGACCACGGCGACGCGGCGGACGCGCTGCGGATCGACGGCCGGGCGCTCTCCCGGGAGGGGCTGCTGGGCGCGGCGACCGCGGTGGCCGACCGGGTGGCCGGGGCCCCCGCGCTGGCGGTGCTCGCCCGGCCCACCCTGGAGACGGTCACCGCCGTGGTCGGCGGGCTGCTGGCGGGCGTCCCGGTGGTGCCGCTGCCGCCCGACTCGGGCCCCAAGGAGCGGGAGCACATCCTGCGGGACTCGGGCGCCGTGCTGCTGGCGCACGCGGCCGGGGAGGACGCGCCCGACGCCGGGCCGGTGGCGGCCCTGCCCGTCGACCCCGCCGAGCGTTCGGCGACCACCTACGCCGAACCGGCCGCCGACGCGACCGGTTTCGTGCTCTACACCTCGGGCACCACCGGCGCGCCCAAGGGCGCGGTGATCCGGCGGGCGGCGATCGCCGCCGACCTGGACGCCCTCGCCGCCGCCTGGCAGTGGACCGCCGAGGACACTCTGGTGCACGGGCTGCCGCTGTTCCACGTGCACGGGCTGCTGCTCGGCGTGCTCGGCGCCCTGCGCACCGGCAGCGGACTGGTGCACACCGGACGGCCCACCCCGGAGGGGTACGCGCAGGCGGGCGGCAGCCTGTACTTCGGCGTGCCCACCGTGTGGTCCCGGCTGGCGGCGGACCCCGCGGCGGCCGGACGGCTGGCCCCGGCCCGGCTGCTGGTCTCCGGCAGCGCGCCGCTGCCCGTACCGGTCTTCGAGAAGCTGGCGGCGCTCACCGGGCACGCCCCGATCGAGCGCTACGGGATGACCGAGTCGCTGATCACCGTCAGCACCCGGGCGGACGGCGAGCGGCGCGCCGGCAGCGTCGGGCTGCCGGTGGACGGGGTGCGCACCCGGCTGGTCGGCGAGGACGGCGGGCCGGTGCCGTACGACGGGGAGAGCGTCGGCGAACTGCAGGTCAGCGGCCCCACGCTGTTCAGCGGTTACCTCAACCGGCCGGACGCGGACGCCGAGGCCTGGACGGCGGACGGCTGGTTCCGCACCGGGGACGTCGCGGTGATCGGGGCGGACGGCTTCCACCGGATCGTCGGCCGGGCCTCGGTCGACCTGATCAAGAGCGGCGGCTACCGGATCGGCGCGGGCGAGGTGGAGGCCGCGCTGCGCGACCACCCGGCGGTCGCCGACGCGGCCGTGGTCGGCGCGCCGGACGAGGACCTCGGACAGGTGATCGTCGCGTACGTCGTGCCGGACGGCGCCGTGACGGGGGAACAGCTGACGGCCTTCGTGGCGGAGCGGCTCTCGGTGCACAAGCGCCCGCGCCGGGTCGTGCTGGTACCCGAACTGCCCAGGAACGCGCTGGGAAAGGTGTTGAAGAAGCAGCTCCTGACGGAGCACCGCGGCCACTGATGAGGGGGCGTCGGGACACGCCCGGCGGTGACGGGTGTTCACCCTGATGCGCCGTCGGGCCCGGTGCCCGGGAAACCTTCCTTTGGCGCACTCCACTGCGCGCGGTGAGCGGACGCGTGCCTAACGTGACGAGCAGGCAGAACTGAATCCACGGGAGACATGCCGCGGCCCCCGGTCGCACGGCCGGGGGCCGCGGCATGTCGGACCGGGGACTGCCGAGGGTACGGACCGGCGGTGCCGGGGCGTACCGCGTGTCCGCAGCAGTTTCCGCAGCCGCCCTTCCGGCGGCCGTACGCCGCAGTGCGTTCGCAGCAGTGAAGGAAGTCAGCAGGGATGACCACCGTCAACACCGGCGCACCGGATGCCGCCGACGAACCGACCGGGCAGCACGCCCCCGCCGCCCGCCCCGCCACCGCCCGTCCTTCGCGGGCCGCGCGGATCCGCCGGGGGATAGGCATGGCGGCCGTGATCGCGGTCGGCGTGGGGACCATCGGCCTCGGCACCGGGGTGACGCCCGCCGCGGCCGAGAAGGCCCCGGCGCACGCCGGGTGGGACGGCTCGCGGTACTGGTTCAAGAACAGCCAGGGGCAGTGGCGCTGGACCACCCACTACAGCGTGTACGTGGCGCGGACCAGCGGCGGCAAGTCCTCGGCGGGGTCCTCGTCCTCCGCGAAGCCCGCCAAGTCCTCGAACGGCGGGATCAAGCAGGGCTGGGACGGCTCGCGGTACTGGTTCAGGAACAGCAAGGGGGAGTGGCGCTGGACCAGCCACTACGACATCTACCTGCAGCGGACCGGCGGTTCCCCGTCCTCCTCGGGCTCCTCGGGCTCCTCGGGGTCCTCCCACGAGGTGGCGGTGGACGGCGACGTCGAGACCGCGGTGGAGTACGCGCTCGCCCAGCTGGGCAAGCCGTTCCGGACGGCCGGCAACGGGCCGGACGGGTACGACTGCTCGGGCCTGGTGCAGCAGTCCTTCCGGCGCGGCGGCATCGACCTGCCGCGGGTGGCCAACGACCAGTACGAGGCCACCACGCCGGTCAAGGCGAGCCAGCTGCGCCGCGGTGACCTGCTGTTCTGGTCGCCGGACGGCACCGCGCGGGGCATCCAGCACGTGGCGATCTACCTGGGTAACAACCGGTACGTGGAGGCCGCGCGGCCCGGGACGCTGATCCGGATCTCCGGGATCAGCAGCGGGTACTACCCCGCGTTCATGGGGCGGCCGTAGCGCCCGGGGTGCGGGGCGGCCGGCCGGTGGGCCGGGCGCCCCGCACCCGCGCCCCGGTGACCTGGCTGTCCCGGTCTCCTGGCTGTCCCTCTCCTGGCTGTCCCCGGCCCGGGCGGCGGTGCGGTCCTGCCGACGCGCGGTCAGAGGTCGGCCGGGCGGGGGAGGGCGCCGCGGGCGCCGGGCGCGGTGACGGCGAAGGCCCCGGCGGCGACGGCGGTGGCGGCCGCGTCGGGCAGGTCGGCCAGCCGGGCGAGACCGGCGGCGAGCGCGCCGCAGAAGACGTCGCCGGCCCCCGTGGTGTCGACCACCCGGACGGTGGGCGCGGGCAGCCGGGTCAGTGCTCCGCCGACGGCGACCAGGGCGCCCGCGCCGCCGAGGGTGACCACCGCCCCCTCGCCCTGCCGGGCCAGCGTACGAGCCGCCGCCTCGGCGTCCGCGGCGCCCGTGAGCTGCCGGGCCTCGACGGCGTTGGCGACCACCAGCGGGCGGCGTCCGGTGGGCCCGGGGTCGGGCAGCGCACCGGCCGGGGCGGTGTCGTGCAGCCAGCGGGTGCCGCCGCGCGGGCCTGCGGCGGGCAGGGCCGCGGCGACGGCGCGGACGCACGCCGCGGGGACCTCGTTGCTGGTGAGGACGACGTCGACCGGGAGCAGGTGGAGCCGGGCCAGGGCCGCGCCGACCTCGTCCGCGGTCAGGTGGGCGTTCGCGCCGGGCACGACCACGATGCTGTTCTCCCCGGCGGGGTCGACCAGCACGATCGCCTGGCCGGTGGGCGCGTCGGGGTGGGTGTGGACGGCGCCCGTCTCCACGTTCGCGCCGCGCAGGTCGTCGAGCGCCGCCTCGCCCTCGGCGTCGCGCCCGACCTTGGCCACCAGGTGGGTGGCGGCCCCCATCCGGGCCGCGGCCACCGCCTGGTTGGCGCCCTTGCCGCCGAAGCCCAGGGTGGAGTCGGTGGCCAGGACGGTCTCGCCGGGCGCGGGGAGCACGGGGCAGCGCAGGATCCGGTCGGTGTTGACCGAGCCGATGACGACGACCCGGCCGGCGGGGAGCAGCTTCATCGTTCCTCTGTACGCGGCGGGGCGCGGCCCGCGCAAGCGGTGCGCGTGAAGGCGCCGGGCGGGGCGGGCGCGGGGCGGTGAGGGTGCCGGGCGGGGGAGTGGGAGGGCGCAGGGACGGCGCGAGCGGCGTACGGTCGGGGCGCGCACCGGAAGTCGGCCGGTCCGACTTCCGGTGCGAACGGTGTGGCGGCGGGGTGCGGCTTTGATGGCGGCCGGTCCGCATTTATCCGTACCGGGGCCGTGGCCTGGGCACATGCCGCTGTCAAGGGGCGGGCCGGGGCGCGCGGGCGGGCGCGGCGAGCAGTTTTGGGGAGCGGCGTGGCGCGGGTACCACCACGGGTGGCGCTGGTTCGGCCGACGGGGGCGCTGCCCGGTGCGAACGGCATCGGGGCAAGTCGAGGGCAGGGGACGTTGTGATCGTCTGGGTCAATGGCACATTCGGGGCGGGCAAGACGAGCGCCTGCCGCGAGCTGGTGGAACTGCTGCCCGGGAGCGTGCTCTTCGATCCCGAGCTGGTCGGCTTCGGACTGCGCCGGATGCTTCCGGCCGACCGGCTGGCCACGGTGTCCGACTTCCAGGACCTCGCGGCCTGGCGTCGGCTGGTGCCCGAGACGGCCGCCGCGCTGCTCGGCGAGGTGGGCGGGCCGCTGGTGGTGCCGATGACCCTGCTCAGAGAGGACTACCGGGACGAGATCTTCGGTGATCTCGCCGCGCACGGGATCACGGTGCACCACTTCGTCCTGGATCCAGAAGAAACGATCCTGCGAAACCGCATAGCCCAGCGCGAGGAATGCCCGGGCGACCCGGAGCGCAGCGAGCGGGTCCGCACCTGGTGCCTGGAGCACCTGCCGCACTACCGGGCGGCCCGCCGCTGGCTGGTCGGCGACGCCCGGATGATCGACAGCGGCGCGCTCACCCCGCGCGAGACCGCGCACCGGATCGCCGAACTCGTCCGGGTCGGCGCCGCGCGCTGCCCGATCGTCCAGGCCCCCGAGCCGACCGGCGACACCGTGGCCTCGGCCGTGCTGTTCTTCGACGAGCAGGACCGGGTGCTGCTCGTCGACCCGGTCTACAAGCCCGACTGGGACTTCCCCGGCGGCGTGGTCGAACGCGGCGAGGCCCCCACCGACGCCGCCCTGCGCGAGACCGCCGAGGAGCTCGGACTGCGGCTGGACCCCTCGGTGCTGCGGCTGCTCGCCGTCGACTGGGAACCGCGCACCGGCCCGCGCCGCGGCGGCCTGCGGCTGATGTACGACGGCGGCCTGCTGGACGACGCGGGCCGGCAGAACCTGCTGCTGCAACAGGAGGAGCTGCGCGGCTGCCGGTTCGTTACCCTGGACGAGTCGGCCGAGCTGCTGCCGCCGAGCCGCTACCGGCGCCTGGCTGCCGCGCTGGACGCCCGGCGCAGCGGGGAGCTGCGCTACCTGGAGGCGGGGTGCCGGGTGGCGCTCGGCCGCCTGGCCAGCACGGCGGACGCCGCATAGGACCGGGGGAGGGCGGGCCCGGGTGCCGGTCGGCGGAGCGGCCCCGGTCGGCGGCGCGCCCCGGCTGGTGGCGGGGCCGGGGCGGGGGTCAGGATGGGGGCATGCCGTTCACCCTGAGCCATCCCGCCGCCGTCCTGCCCCTGCTGCGTCACGCCGGGGAGCGCGGGCCGCTGGTGGCCTCGGCGCTGGTGGCCGGGTCGATGGCGCCCGACGTGCCGTTCTTCGCCGAGTCGCTGCTGCCCGGGGTGTACGGGCACGGCGGGCTGACCCACGCCTGGTGGGCGGTGCCGACGCTGGACGTGGCGATCGCCGGCGTGCTGGTGGCGGGGTGGCACGGGCTGCTGCGGGCGCCGCTGGTGGGGCTGCTGCCCGAACGGTGGGCGGGCGGCGCCGAGGCGTTGACGGTCCGCCGGGCCGCGGCGGCCGGTGCGGGCGGTACCGGCGGCTGCGGCGGTGCCGGGGGCCTGGGCGCGGACGCGGCCTGGTTCGTGGTCTCGGCGGCGGTCGGCGCGGCCACCCACGTCGGCTGGGACGCGTTCACCCACGGCGGCCGGCTGGGCGTGCGGCTGCTGCCCGTACTGGACCGGACGGTGGCCGGGGTCCCGGTCTACGAGGTGCTGCAGTACGGGAGTTCTGCGCTCGCGCTGGCCGCGCTGGGTGGTTGGGCGGCGCGCGCGGTGCGGGCCGTCGAGCCGGTGGCCCCGGCCGTGCGGCCGGCGCCGCGGACCCGGCGGGCGGCCACCGCGGTGCTGGCCGCGGCGACCGTGGCCGGGGTGCTGCACCGGATCGGCCCGCTGCGCCGCAACCTCGTCCCGGAGGTGTGCTTCGGGGCCGGTGCCGGGCTCGCGGTGGGTGCGGTCGGCTACGCGGCGGTGGTCGCGGCCGCCCGCCGGTGGCGTGGCGGGCGGCCCGGGACCGGTGCGAACTCCCGTCAGACGGTGCGCAGTTCCGCGTAGCGGCGGAGGAAGAGGGCCTCGGTGAGGGCCATCCGCTCCAGCTCCTGCGGGTCGACGCTCTCGTTGACGGCGTGGATCTGGGTGGTCGGGTCCTCGACGCCGACCAGCACGATCTCGGCCTGCGGGTAGAGCGAGCGCAGGGTGTTGCAGAGCGGGATCGAGCCGCCCTCGCCGGCCGCGACCATCGCGGTGCCGAAGGCCTCGGCCATCGCCTCGCCCATCGCCTCGTAGGCCGGGCCGGTGGTGTCGGCGCGGAACGGCGCGCCGTTGCCGTGGCGCTGGAGGGTCAGCCGGGCGCCGAGCGGGACCTGCGCCTCCAGGTGGGCCACCAGGGCGTCCTGGGCGGCCCCGGTGTCGGTGCCCGGCGGGACGCGCAGGGAGATCAGCGCCTTGGCGGCGGCCTGCACCGAGGAGGTGGCGCCGATCACCGGCGGGGCGTCGATGCCCAGGACGGTGACGGACGGGCGGGCCCACAGGCGGTCGGAGATGCTGCCGGTGCCGGTCAGGGCGACGCCGTCGAGCACCTTGGCGTCGGCGCGGAACTGCTCCTCCGGGTACTGCACGCCCTCCCAGGTCTGGTCGGCGGCCAGCCCGGCGACCGCGACGTCGCCGTTCTCGTCGTGCAGCGAGGCGAGCACCTTGATCAGCGACTGCAGCGCGTCGGGGGCGGCGCCGCCGAAGGCACCGGAGTGCAGGTTGCCGGCCAGGGTGGTGACCGAGGCCTCGACCACCGTCATGCCGCGCAGCGAGGCGGTCACGGTCGGCAGGCCGGGGGCGAAGTTGCCGGTGTCGCCGATCACGATGGCGTCGGCGGTCAGCAGCTCGGGGTGGGCCTCGGCGTAGCGCTCCAGGCCGCCGGTGCCCTGCTCCTCCGAGCCCTCCACGATGATCTTCAGGCCGACCGGGTAGTCGTCGCCGTACACCTGGCGCAGCGCCCGCAGGGCGGTCAGGTGCATCAGGATGTTGCCCTTGCAGTCGGCGGCGCCGCGCCCGTACCAGCGGCCGTCGCGCTCGGTCAGCTCGAAGGCCGGGCTCTCCCAGCCGCTCTCGTCGAGCGGGGGCTGCACGTCGTAGTGCGAGTAGAGCAGGACGGTCGGGGCGCCCTCGGGGCCGGGCAGCTCGCCGTAGACGGACTGGGTGCCGTCCGGGGTGTCCAGCAGCCGGATGCCGGTCAGGCCCTCGGCGGCGAAGGCCTCGGCGACCCAGTGCGCGGCCTTCTGGCACTCCTCGACCGGGAACTGGCGCGGGTCGGCGACCGACTGGAAGGCGACCAGCTCGGCGAGGTCGGTGCGGGCACGGTCCATCAGGGACCGGACGGCGTCGGCCAGGGGCTGTGACATCGGGGCTCCGAAGGGGACGGGTCCGCCCGGGGGGTGGTGCGGGCGGAGGGGGTCGGTTGGGGTACCGCCGATCATAGGCGGAGCCGTCCGGAGGGCTTCGGGGAGCTTCCCCGTCGGGGGGTGGTGCGGCGTCCGGAAGGCCGGGCGGACGCATAGGATTGGTCGACGTGACTGACTCCGGAAGCCCTGATTCCCGTAGCCCGATCGACAGCCCGCCGGACGGCCCGTCGGACGAGGCGCTCGGCGTCCCGCTCGACGACGCGCTCGACGGGGCGCTCGACGAGGCGCCGCAGCCGCCCGACGGCGTCTGGGACGTCGTGGTGGTCGGCGCCGGACCGGCCGGGGCCTCGGCCGCGCACGCCGCCGCCGCGCAGGGCCGCCGGGTGCTGCTGCTCGACAAGGCCGAGCACCCCCGCTACAAGACCTGCGGTGGCGGCATCATCGGCCCGTCCCGGGACAGCCTGCCGCCGAACTTCGAACTGCCGCTGCAGGACCGGGTGTCGGCCGTCACCTTCGCCTACGACGGGCAGTACACCCGGACCCGGCGGTCCAAGCGGATGCTGTTCGGGCTGGTCAACCGGGACGAGTTCGACCTGCGGCTGGTCCAGTCCGCCAAGCAGGCCGGGGCGGTGCTGGTCACCGGAGTGACCGTCACCGGGGTCGAGCAGCGCGGCGGCGAGCACCGCACGGCCGTGGTCACGGCCGCCGACGGGCGCACCTTCGAGGCCCGGGCGGTGGTCGGCGCGGACGGCAGCGCCAGCCGGATCGCCCGGCACGTGGGCGTCACCTTCGACCAGATCGACCTCGGCCTGGAGGCCGAGATCCCCGTCCCGCCGCAGGTGGCCGCCGACTGGTCGGGCCGGATCCACCTCGACTGGGGCCCGCTGCCCGGCAGTTACGGCTGGGTGTTCCCGAAGACCGAGACCAGCAGCCTGACCGTGGGCGTCATCTCGGCGCGCGGCGACGGCGAGCGGACCAAGCAGTACCTCGCCGACTACATCCGGCGCCTGGGCCTGTCCGGCTTCCCGCCGCGGGTCGAGTCCGGGCACCTGACCCGCTGCCGGGCCGAGGACTCGCCGCTCTCCCGCGGCCGGGTCCTGGTGGCCGGGGACGCGGCCGGACTGCTGGAGCCGTGGACCCGCGAGGGCATCTCGTACGCGCTGCGCTCCGGCCGGCTGGCCGGGGAGTGGGCGGTGCGGATCGCGGAGGCGGGCGACGCGGGCACGGTGCGGCGCGAGGCGCTGAACTACGCGTTCGCGATCAAGGCCGGGCTGGGCGTGGAGATGCGCGCGGGCAAGCAGCTGCTGAGCGCCTTCGAGCGGCGGCCGTACCTGTTCCACACGGCGGTCACCACGGTGCCGGCGGCGTGGCGGGCGTTCGCCCGGACCACCCAGGGGCACACCACCTTCGCGCAGCTGCTGCGGCAGAACCGGGCGGCGCGCAAGCTGATGGCGATGGCCGCCCGGTAGCGGGATCCGGTTCGTGCGGCCGGGCCGGCACCCCCGTTCGGGGTGCCGGCCCGGGCCGGGGGGGGGGGCGCGGCGGCATGGGGAGGCCGGGGGGGGGAGCGGGGGAGTGTAGCCCGGGG